>CAWUMH010000023.1:0-19893 GCA_963923565.1 uncultured Alphaproteobacteria bacterium | reverse complement strand
TACCAAGCCGGAATCTGATGACCCCACCAGAGTTGGCGCGAGATGCACCATGGCTCGATATTCTCAAGCCATTGATAATAAGTCTTTGTCCAATTCTCCGGCACGAATTTCGTGCGCCCTGCCCTGACACTTTCAAGCGCGTCTTTGGCAAGCGTCTTTGCGTCCACATACCATTGGTCTGTGAGATAAGGTTCAATCGCCGAATTCGAACGGTCGCCATGCGGCACTTGGCTCGCATAGGGTTCGACCTTCGCAAGATAACCCGCATCATGCACAAGCGCGACAATGCGCTTGCGTGCTTCATAGCGATCAAGACCGTCGAGCGCTTTCACATCCGCTGACAACGAATTTGCATCCGGCGTGAATGTGTCATTGCCGAGCACGAACATTTTCGCCTGACGTGTGAGCACATTGATTGCCGGAATATTGTGACGCTTGCCGACTTCGAAATCGTTGAAGTCATGCGCAGGCGTGATTTTCACCGCGCCCGTTCCCTTTTCAGGATCGGCGTAATCATCCGCAACAACCGGCACACGACGACCAACGAGCGGCAGAATGATATGCTTGCCGATGAGGTGCTTCAGCTTTTCATTATCCGGATGAATTGCAATCGCGGTATCGCCGAGCATCGTCTCGGGACGCGTTGTGGCAATCGGCACAAATGTATTCGGATTAGCCGGATCATAGGTTTCACCTTCGACCGGATAATCAAAATAATACAAATGCCCGTGCGGATCTTTCGCGAGCGCCTTTGCAAGCGCATCGGGATTGAACGGCGCTTCGTCAGCGCGCGTGAATTTGAACGAACCTTTTTTCTCGACCTGCACCACTTCAAGATCGGAGATCGCAGATTCAAAATGCGGGTCCCAATTCACAAGGCGCTTGTCTTTGTAGATGAGTTTTTTGTTGTAGAGTTCGACAAAGACCTTCGTCACCGCGCGCACCATTTGGTCGTCAGCGGCGCCGTTCTTGCCCATGGTGAAGCGTTCGCGCGACCAATCACATGATGCACCAAGACGCTTCAACTGATTGATGATGAGCCCGCCGGATTCTTCCTTCCACGACCACACACGTTTCAGAAACGCGTCACGTCCCATATCGCGGCGCGATGTTTCCTTGCGTTCGGCGAGCTGACGCTCGACCACCATCTGCGTCGCAATGCCCGCATGGTCAGTGCCCGGTTGCCAGAGCACATCCCTGCCGCGCATGCGTTCGAAACGGCAGAGAATATCCTGCAGCGTGTTGTTGAGTGCGTGGCCCATATGGAGCGAGCCCGTCACATTCGGTGGCGGGATGACAATCGTGAAGGGCTTCGCGTCTTTGCGTTCCGGACGGCCCGCTTTGAACGCGCCTTCCTTCTCCCACACATCGCGAATGCGGGCTTCGACTGCTGCCGGATCGAACCGATTGTCCATCATGATATGATCATCCTGGCCGGAATCGGCCCTATTGCGCGTAATGAAGGCGCTAGAAAGCGGAGCATGGGCGGCGTGTCAACGCCGCAAGCCGGAAATAGACCTAAAGGAGGCTTAGCGTTCGCGTGCGATCCGCTCGATTTCAGCTTTGACCAAACGCTCCACAATTCCGGGCAAATTCGCATCGAGCCATTTCGCGAGAACCGGCTGAAGCGCAGATTCAACCAAAGACCGCAGAACGGCATCAGTGGTCTCAGGCTTGGGCGCTGGCGGTGCGACGGGCGTCTGCCGGAGGGCTTCTAGAGCCGAGGCAACGCTGTTCTGAACATTTGGGGAGAGAGACAGAGACTTTTCCGGCACGAACGGTGGTTCAATCGGCACCTGAACCGGGCGCTCACTCCTTGCAGGCTGAGCCGCCTCGGCGGCACTGCGCATTCTTGCAGCCAATTCGGTCACAACAGCGACGGGGTCGGAAACTATTTGAGGGGCTTCAGACCGCTCCGGCGCGGCCTCGCTCCGCTGATCAGCGACACCCAAAGGGCTAAGCAATGCCGCGTCTTTCTGAGCCTGGAATGCCATTTGATCAGCTAAATCATAAATATCAGCCGAGGATGAAGACTGATCTTCCGCAACGGACCGCGTCGAGCCGCCCTCAAGATCATCCGAAATGATTTTCCGAATGGAGGCGAGAATATCCTCCATGGTCGGTTCAGCGTTACGGGCAGTTGCGGCAGACATCATATTCCCTCTTTCGGCGAGGACATTAAAACGCCCTTACGCGGCACGGCAAGGCCCAAGGTCAGCAAGCCTGTCGATAAATCCCCGGACACGAATGTTTTAATCTATCAATGGGCAGAGAGATCGGTACCCGTGGCGCGGCCCTTGGTCGCTTCATAATGCTTTTTAGGATCATAAGCTGCGACCTTGAGGCCGAGGCCCGCAGCAGATAACCGGCCAACTGAGGCCAAGACTTGATAGGACGCAACAACGCGGTCATGTTGTGCGGACACAAGATTGACCTGTGCTCCAAGCAAGTTCTGATTTGAAATCAAAACATCAAGTGTTGTTCGCTGGCCCACTTTGGCTTCTTCACGCACGCCATTGAGCGCAATTTCTGCCGCGGCAATTTGCGCCTTCGCAGATTTTAAACGAGCGTTCGCCGTTTCAAACTGGCTCCATGCGCCTGCAATGGCCGAGCGGACCGCCAAACGCGCACTATCCGCTTCTAATTGGCGTTGGCCGAGGACTTGTTTGGCCGCGCGTACACGGGCGCTCACTTCACCCGCTTCATAAAGAGGGACAGAGAGGACGCCTAATAATTTTGCATCGCTCAATTCATCATTAGAGGCCTTGTAGTCCCATGCCCGTGTCAACGAGCCTTGCAAATCAACGCTTGGCTTTAATTCACCTTCTGTCGATCTGACGGTCGCTTCGGCAACTTCAACGGCGAACCGCGCGGCTTGAAGCTGCGGATGAGCAGACTCACCGACATTCAAAGCCTCTTTCAGGCTTCCCGGCAGGCCCTTTGAAATCGGTCCGGCATCAGCCAAGTCAACGGGTTCAGCGCCAACCACTTGTCCGTAAGATGCACGACTGACAGCGAGGCTTGTCTCGGCAGTTGATAAATCTGCTTCCGCTGCGGCAAGCTGTGCTTCGACTTGCGCCACATCCGTGCGCGTCACTTCACCCACTTGAAAGCGATCCTGCGTCTGCCGCAATTGTTCTTTCAGGACATTGATATTCGCCGTGCGTAAACGCACAACAGCTTCATCACGAACGACATTCATATATTGTGTTGCAGCGTTAAGCAGAACGACTTGTTCAGATTGTCGCAAACCCGCACGCGCGGCCAGCACGCCTGCCTCAGCAGCATCGATCTGATTTGCGGTACGATCACCATTGTAAAGATTTTGTGTAACCGTCAGCCCCAAAGAACGCGGCGTCAAATTCGCTTCAGACCCGTTATAGGTGCTATTTTCCTTGCCACCCTGAGCTGAAGCCGACAGGCGGGGCAGATATCCCGACTTCGCACGCGGCACCTGTTCGTCAACGGCCCGCACACTTGCCCGTTGCGCATTCAAATCCGCATTGGTGGCATAAGCACGAGCCAGAGCCGTTTCGATTGTCTCAGCTTGAGCGAAACCCGAAGAGAGGGACAGCGCAAGCACTGCGACAGAAGCCAAAAGCGGACGCGAAAAGGTCATGATTACAGCACCGATTGTATGAGGACGAACATGGATAACACGTTTCCTATATGAGAGTCGCATCGTGATCCGCAAGGAAGCGGGCGTAAAAACGCACCAAATATGCAATTTAACATAGATCGCGCCGCGTAACGCCGGCCAAACAAACGCGAAATGCGACCGACGGTTACGAACTAACCGGAAAATAATGGAGGCCTCGCCCGGAATCGAACCGGGATACAAGGATTTGCAGTCCTCTGCGTAACCACTCCGCCACGAGGCCCCGTGTCGGTCGACGCCCGACAGATACAGACACTCTCCGCGCCTGGTCAATCAAATTGATCCAAAAAGACGGAACTTTAATGGGTTGAAGCCGAAATCTGGACGATTGCGCCAGGGGCTGTTGAAAATAAGGGCCGATTCCTCTTGCGTCCGAGGTCCTGTCTGATGTATCCGCTCCCCTCAGGTGATCCTCGATAGCTCAGCTGGTAGAGCGTTCGACTGTTAATCGAATGGTCGCAGGTTCGAGTCCTGCTCGAGGAGCCACCCCGTTTCTTCCCTTAAACTTTGTCATTTAGCCGATTTGGACGTGAAATCGGGTGCATTTTTGCCGTGTGAAATCCGACTTCGGACCTCCGGCGTAAAAAGCGCGTACCCTGTGAGTTCCGAATCCGGTTATGAGCGACGCCGCCCTCCTCCTCTTTCGCGACGATCTACGCCTGACCGACAATCCGGCCCTTGCTGCCGCCGTCGCGTCAAAAAAGCCTTTGATCCTCGCTTATATCTACGAAGAGCCCCCAACCGGTGGTCGATCCTTGGGCGCGGCTGTAAACTGGTGGCTGCATCACAGTCTGGCTTCGCTCGCCCAGTCGATCGAAAACCGCGGCAGTACGCTTCGTATTTTCAAAGGCGAACCTGCAAAAATCATTGACCGGCTCATTGCTGATCATGGCGTCGGAAGTATTTTCTGGAACCGCCGTTACCACCCCTCGCATGTCGGCGCCGATACGGCTCTCAAAGCGCGCTATGAAGCGCAAGGCCTCTCCGTAAAAAGCTTCAATGGGTCTTTGTTGCGCGAGCCCTGGGAAGTGAAATCGAAAATCGGCAATCCAATGAAAGTATTCACGCCTTTCTGGCGGGCATCGCAGCTCGTCAATGAGGTCGCATCGCCTGAGTCTGCACCGAAAAAATTGATCCCCCTTCAAACCGCAAAAATTTCAGGGGCAATTCCTCTTAAAAATCTGCAACTGCTCCCGACTAAGCCTGATTGGGCTACAGGTATCAAAGCGGAATGGACACCAGGTGAAGCCGGAGCTCTCGAGCGCTTGAATGCGTTTCTTGAGGTTGGCTTCAAAGGCTATGCGGAAGATCGCAATCGGCCGGATCGGCCTTCGACATCGCGCTTGTCACCTCATCTGCGTTTTGGTGAGATATCGATCAAGCAAGTCTGGCATGCGGCAGACATCGCGATAAAGACCCGAAAGAGCAAAGCCTCATCAGAAGATCTGCGTGTATTTCAAGCAGAACTGGGGTGGCGTGAATTTGCTCATCATCTTCTTTTCCACGAAAAAGATCTCACCCGCACAAATGTGCAGAGGGGCTTTGATGCTTTCCCTTGGCGCAGTGACGAGAAACTTTTCAAGGCATGGTCGCGCGGCATGACGGGTTATCCCATCGTTGATGCCGGTATGCGCGAATTATGGCAAACCGGTTTCATGCATAATCGCGTGCGCATGATTGTGGCGTCATTTCTGATCAAACATTTGTTGATTGATTGGCGTCGCGGTGAAGAATGGTTCTGGGATACGTTGGTTGATGCGGATGTCGCCAATAATCCCGCAAGCTGGCAATGGGTTGCGGGCTCAGGCGCCGATGCGGCACCCTATTATCGTATCTTCAACCCCATGTTGCAGGGCGAAAAATTTGATCCCGATGGTGCCTATGTTCGCAAATATGTGCCCGAGCTTGCCAAATTACCTGCACGTTCAATCCACGCTCCATGGACGGCAAAACCTATCGAACTCGAACTTGCTGGCATTGTTCTAGGGAAAACCTACCCGAAACCCATTGTTGATCACGAAGCCGCGCGCGCTCGTGCATTAGCAGCATATAAATCTTTAAAGGAATCAGCTTAAAGATCATGATCACGTCATTACGCACACGAAGCGGGGATAAAATGCGGTTAGCCGTCGTCGGCACCGGGATTGCAGGCAACTCTGCTGCTTACGCTCTCTCCACAAGCACTTCACACGAGATCACGGTCTTTGACAAAGAGACACGCGCCGGCGGCCACTCCGCAACGATGGACATCGACTATGATGGCAAAAAGCTTTCCGTCGATACCGGCTTCATTGTCTATAATGAAACCAATTATCCGCTTCTCACTTCGCTTTTCGATCACCTTGGTGTTGAGACCGAATTCTCAAATATGAGCTTTTCGCTTTCCGCCGATCACGGTCGGTTTGAATGGTGCGGTCGTGCAAAAAATCCAGTGAGCGGTCTCTTTGCACAAAGATCAAATCTCTTTTCGCCAGGCTATCTCAAAATGCTTTTTGAGATTTTGCGGTTCAACCGCACAGCATTGGACGATCTGAAAGCCGATCGTCTCGATGAGTTATCACTTGGTGATTATCTCGAGCGTCATCGCTTTTCACAAAAATTCCGTACCGATTATCTGTTACCGATGGGGGCTGCGATTTGGTCGATGTCGACCCAGTCGATGTTGAATTTCCCTGCACGCAGTTTCATTGCTTTTTTCAACAATCACCATCTTCTTGGATTTGTTGGACCTGAGTGGCGAACCGTGCGGGGTGGCAGCCGCTCTTATGTTAAAAAGATGATCGCGGCCTATCAGGATCGTCTTCGCCTCGGCGTGGGCGTGACATCGGTCGAGCGTCATTCTGATTTTGTCCGCCTCACCCTGACGGATGGGACGTCTGAAAATTTCGACGGTGTTATTTTTGCATCCCATACGGATGAAACTCTGGCTATTCTCGGCGATCAGGCAACGCCCGAAGAACGCACTCTCCTCGGTGCAATCCCTTATAAGCCGAATAAAGTATATCTTCATCGCGATCCACGTTTTATGCCAAAACGCAAACGCGCATGGGCCGCTTGGAATGTGCTGCAAGAGAAAGGCCAGTCAGATAATCTCTGCGTGACCTATTGGATGAATATGTTGCAGAATCTGGATCATAGCCTCCCCGTATTCGTCACATTGAATCCGCAGACTCCGCCGGCGGATAAAGACATCTTCGGCTGCTACACATATGACCATCCTCAATTTGATGCTGCAGCGATTGCGGCTCAGCCAAAGCTCGGAAGCCTGCAAGGAAAAAACCGGACATGGTTTGCCGGCGCGTGGACGCGCTATGGGTTCCATGAAGATGGCTTGATGTCTGGCCTCGACGTCGCTGCGCATTTTGGAGCGATGCCTGAATGGGCAGCGGTTCCTCGCTTGGCTGCCGCTGCTGAATGAGCGATCTTAGCATCGTGGCAGAGCGCGGGCTGCGCCTTGATCCGATCAACTTTTATCAAGGTCCGGTGATGCATGCGCGTATGCGCCCGGTTCATCACCGCTTTGCATATTCAGTTTTTTCAATTTTGATCGATCTCGATCAACTTGAAGAAATCAATCGACTAAGCCCCCTGTTCTCGGTCAATCGATTTAATGTGATGAGTGTATACGAGCGCGATCACGGGCCGCGCGATGGCTCGTCACTTTCACGCTATGCACGAGATCTCTTCAAAGAGTCGGGCGTGGATTTGGAGGGCGGCACAGTCCGGCTTCTCTGCTATCCGCGCATCTTGGGTTACGTCTTCGATCCCTTAAGCGTTTATTTTGCGTATGACAGGCACGGCGCGCTGGTGGGCCTTCTTTATGAAGTGCGAAACACCTTTGGCGAGCATCATACCTATGTTGCACCCATCAAGCCCGGTGAGCGAAATGAAGCGGGTATAAGGCAGGAAACCAAAAAGCGCTTTTTTGTTTCACCTTTCAATCCTGTAGAAATGTCCTATCGCTTCCGCATACACCCGCCGGATCAGACAGTCGGATTGCGGATTCTGGTTACGGATGGTTCGGACCCGGTGCTCGCCGCGACCTTCCATGGCACTTTTTTGCGTTTTTCGACCCCGTCCGTTCTCCGCCTCTGCTTGACGATCCCGTTCTTGACACTAAAAATCATAGGCGGAATTCATATTGAAGCCCTGCGGCTTTGGATCAAAGGGATGCGGCTCCGATCCCGCCCCAAGCCGCCAGCGCCTTCAAGTGTGATTGGTAACGAATAAGGACCTCTCGAAGAAGGGGCGTCCTCTGGCAGGAACGGGAATGGCATGCTTGATACGGCAAATCACAACACCGATGCGGTGAAAGTGACGCGCGAGACGTTAAGCACTTTCGTCTCCGATCTTCCCTTTTTGATCCGCCAAGCACTCAGCTATGCGACACGGATCGAAAAAGGGTCCTTAACCGTCCGCCTTCCGGATGGTCGTGCCTTTATGTTTGAAGGCTCGAAGGACGGCCCGCATGCTGACATGACGATCCGCGATTATGCCTTTGCGAAGCGCATGCTTTCAGGAGGAGATATCGGAATAGCTGAATCTTTTCTGCGTGGCGAATGGGAGGCAAAGGACTTAACGGCCTTCCTTCTTCTTTTTGCTGCCAATCATCATTTGATTGCAACGATGTTGGCAGGACGGCCTTTTGTTCGTTACTGGCAACTCTTCAAACATTGGTTGAACCGCAACACCAAAGCCGGATCGAAGCGCAACATCCATGCGCATTATGATTTGGGTAACGCATTCTACACGCAATGGCTTGATCCCTCGATGACCTATTCATCGGCGTTGTTCGAATCGTCTGAGAAAGACTTACAAAAAGGCCAAGCGGCGAAATATGCGGCACTTGCGCGCGAGACAAATATTGGCAGCCACGATTCCGTTCTCGAGATCGGCTGCGGTTGGGGCGGCTTTGCTGAATTTGCCGCCAAAGAAATCGGATGCCGCGTAACCGGTCTTACCATCTCGCAAGAGCAATTTGATTATGCGAAGAAACGTATTTTCAATGCGGGTCTCAATGAAAAAGTTGAAATCAAATTGCAAGATTATCGCGACGAGCGCGGGATCTATGATCGAATCGCTTCGATTGAAATGTTCGAAGCGGTGGGCGAACAATTCTGGCCCGTCTATTTCAATACTTTATCAGAGCGCCTGAAAACAGGCGGCGTGGCAGGTCTTCAAGTCATTACAATTCAAGATCGCTTTTTCGAGGGTTATCGCCGCGAGATGGATTTCATCCGGCGCTATATATTCCCCGGCGGAATGTTACCCTCGCCGGGTATTATGAAGCAGCTTGGCGAACGCGTAGGCATGATGATACGCCATGAGCGCGTCTTCGGTGTCGATTATGCCGATACGCTCGCGCAATGGCGCGATCGGTTCCGTGCCGCATGGCCTGATCTTACGCCGCTCGGCTTCGACGAACGATTCCGAAGAATGTGGGAATATTATCTCGCTTATTGCGAAGCAGGATTCCGCGCGGGCAATATTGACGTTCGACAGATCGTTTACACGAAATCGTAACGCTTAAGGTTTTGGCGGAAAGCCGGTCGCTTTGCGAATGAGCGAAAAATATGTCTCATAAGGCAAGAGCCGCAGAAACTTCAAAATGCGCGACAATTGCCATGGGAATGTTATTTCAAATCCGCCCCGCTGAAATCCATCGCAGATAACACGTGCAGCATCATCGAGCTCCATCAAGAAGGGCATCGGATGATCATTCTTATCAGTGAGTGGCGTTTTAACGAAACCGGGATTCACCACTTGCAATGTGATGCCTAGTGAATCCGTTTCAATCTTCAAACTTTCAGCCATCACAATCAAAGCAGCTTTTGACGAGGAATAGGCAGGAGCGCGCGGCAAACCAATATAGCCGGCAACAGACGCGTTGATAGCAATCTGTCCGCGTCCCCGCGCTGTCATCCGGTCAAGCAAAACATCAAGACCATTCACAACGCCGCCAACATTAACGTCAAAAACTTTTTTGAATGATGCTGCATCAAAAGGATGCGCACGCATCGGCCAATAAATTCCGGCGTTCAAAAACGCGAGGACAATCGGGCCTTCCGTCGCTTCAATCTCATCGATGGTACGCTTTTGTAATTCTGCATCTGTCACATCGACAGAACGCACGATGATTGAACCGGGAAATGAAGCCGCCTCTTTAACAAGCGACTCAAGCGCTTCAATCGAACGCGCTGTTGCAAGAACACGAAATCCACGCCGCGCTAATTCGAGCGCGGTGCCGCGCCCGATGCCGGAACTCGCACCGGTAACCCAAGCGAGACCATCCTGAGGCTGCGCGCGATAAAGCGCGGTCATCTCAATGTCCGGTAAAACGTTGTAGGAATCGGCCGATCGGGCCGGTCAAACGCAACGGGGCATCCGTTACAGCAAAACAAATACAATCACCTGAATCATCAGCGCGCGGACGATGGTCAATATCGCCATCGGCAATCGAGATATCGCCCCGACCATAATGACCAACCGTGTCGGAGAATGCGCCCTTCAAGACAAGCGTCACTTCCTGACCATCATGCGTATGCGCAGGCATACGACGTCCCGAGCGGATCCAAAGAAGCGAGGCTTCCGTCTCCGAGCCTTTGTCCGAAATGCGAAACTCTTTCAATCCCGGCAAAACGCTCCGCCACTTAACGTCTTCGAGATCACGGCCGACATAGGAATAAAGCGCCTCGGGAAGACTAGCACTCCGCTTTCTCACCGCACCCGCCACCTGACGGTCACCCGCGGCAAAGACGCGGTCAAGAATGGCCTGACGATTTGAAAGCTCAACCGGCGCCACGTCCTCTAGTGCACGGGCATGTACAGCCTCAAGCGACGAGACAAAAGACCAGTTATCCGGCTTCATCTCGAGATGGGCAGCCACCAAACTGTGGAGCGCGGGGTTCAAATGACCCGCAGCATAATCGGCGAGCAGCGCATTCAGCGCTCCTTCCCGCTCAGAATTGAACCCGTTCATAGCCAAAACCCGGAACTCCACATCCTATTTGCCGGACTTACGATCCTCCAAGACTGTCGGATCACGCTTTCCTGATAATTCTGACAATACATATTGTCGCAGTAAATTGACACGCGACCGGACGCCGCGATGAGTGATTGCGGGCAGCGGTTCCGCTCATTATCTATAGACAAATGAACAAATTGTTCCGCCATTTCCATCCCGCCTAACCCCCGAAAAGCCCATGGCCCTTGCCCACACTCTTCTCGAGGCGATCGGTAAAACGCCCCTCATCCGCCTGAAACGCGCATCCGAACAGACAGGCTGCACCATTCTCGGTAAGGCTGAGTTTATGAATCCAGGCGGATCGGTCAAGGATCGCGCCGCCTTTGGCATTATCATGGACGCGATGGCGCGGGGTGTTCTACAGCCCGGCGGAACGATTGTGGAGGGAACGGCGGGCAATACCGGTATCGGGCTCGCGCTTGTCGCCAACGCTTTAGGCCTCAAAACCGTAATCGTAATCCCGGAAACACAGTCGGAGGAGAAAAAGGCCACGCTTCGGCAAATGGGCGCGGTCCTAATCGAAGTGCCGGCGGTGCCTTATGCGAACCCGAATAATTATGTGAAGGTCTCGGGACGAATGGCTGAGAAACTCGCGCAGACCGAGCCGCATGGCGCGATCTGGGCCAATCAATTCGACAATGTTGCCAATCGGGAGGCGCATCAGCGCACAACCGCCGAGGAAATCTGGACGGAAACCGAAGGTAAAGTCGACGGTTTTATTTGTGCTGTTGGCACGGGCGGGACGCTTGCCGGAACAGGGTTAGGGCTTAAGGCCAAAAATCCAAAAATCAAAATCGGCCTTGCTGATCCGATGGGTGCGGCGCTCTATTCTTATTACACAACGGGTGAACTCAAATCCCAAGGCTCTTCAATCACGGAAGGCATTGGCCAAGGCCGCATCACAAAAAATCTCGAAGGCGCGCCGATTGATGTCGCGTTTCAGATTGCCGATGACGAAGCCATTCCCCTGATTTTCAAATTGCAGGAAGAGGAAGGCTTCTCTCTCGGCGGATCATCGGGTGTGAATATTGCTGGTGCCATCAGACTCGCAAAACAGTTGGGACCCGGCCACACGATTGTGACGATCCTCTGCGATGGTGGCTCGCGTTACGCCTCGAAGCTTTATAATCCTGACTTCTTACGATCAAAGGGATTGCCTGTGCCGCATTGGCTTGAACAGCAAAGCCCCCTCAAAGCGGATTTTATCTAATGACTACAGAGTTACTCTTTCGCGATGATGCCTATCTCAAAACAACACAAGCGCGCGTTTTAGGCATCAATGAGCGTAACGGTATCATTCTCGACCGCACCGTGTTTTATGCAACAGGCGGCGGACAACCGGGCGATGTCGGCGTTCTCGTGAGTGCGAACGGCACACAGACAAAAATCGCCACCACGGTATATGGCGAAGATAAAAGCCAAATCATTCATGTGCCAGCAGAAGGCGAGATACTTCCTGAAATTGGATCAGAAGTCACGGCAACGCTTGATTGGGATATTCGCTATAAAAGAATGCGTATCCACACGGCGCTTCATGTGCTCACCACCGTTCTGCCCTATCCTGTAACCGGCGGTGCGATTGGTGATGGTGAAGGCCGATTGGATTTTGATATTCCCGATGCGGGACAAGACAAAGATGAAATCACGGCGGAATTGATGCGTCGCATTTCGCAAAATGCCGAAGTTATCTATCGCTGGATTACAGATGAAGAACTTGAGGCCAATCCGTCACTCGTAAAGACCATGTCGGTGAAGCCGCCTATGGGCACGGGTCGCGTGCGTCTCGTAGAGATATCAGGCCTCGATTTACAACCCTGCGGCGGCACGCATGTAAACAATACACGCGAGATCGGATCAGTCGCGATCACAGCGATTGAGAAGAAGGGTAAAATCAATCGCCGCGTTCGCATCGCATTGCTTTAATTTTTCTGAAATAGGATTTTAAATTTATGACCGCTCCTCTTTTTGTTTCAACGCAATGGTTGGCTGATCATATTGGTCATGCAGACGTCTCTATTGTCGACGCGAGCTGGTATCTGCCGACAATGAACCGCAATGGCAAAAGCGAATATGAAGAGGGTCACATTCCAGGCGCTGTATTTTTCGATATCGATGCTATCGCTGACAAAACAACTTCACTGCCCCATATGATGCCGCGTCCCGATGACTTTGCGCGCGCTGTCGGCGCGATGGGCATTTCGGATCAGGATCATATCATTGTTTATGACGGCGCTGGATTATTCGCCGCCGCACGCGTATGGTGGACCTTCACCACCATGGGCGCTCAACGCGTATCAATCCTTGAGGGCGGCGCACCGCGCTGGAAAATCGAAGCGCGCGCGTGGTCGAATGCGAAATCAAATCCAACGCCAAAAACATTCAAGACAAATTTGGACGCCGCTGCGATTGCTGACCTCGAAGCCATCAAAGCCGCACTCAAAACCAAATCGGCGCAGATTGTTGATGCGCGTCCGGCTGATCGCTTTAGAGGCGAAGCGCCTGAACCCCGTCCGGGTTTGAAATCCGGTCACATGCCGGGAAGTTTCAACGTCCAATTCGGTGATGTTGTCGCCAATGGCACGTTGAAAAACGAAAGCGATCTTCGTGCCGCCTTCAAAAAAGCAGGCGTTGATATCGATCAGCCCATCATCACAAGTTGTGGCTCTGGCGTGTCAGCAGCCATCCTTGCCCTTGCCCTTCAATCGATCGGCAAACCGATCCATGCGCTTTATGACGGCTCATGGGCCGAATGGGGCGCGCGCGACGATTGTGAAGTGGTGAAGGGATAGAAGAAGGGGGTTTAGGGTTTAGGGTGTAGAGTTTAGCGATTAAAGCTTTAGCCTGAGCTTTGAGTTGCAGATGTATATCTACACCCTACACGCTACACCCTAAACCCTTAATGCAATATCTGACTCAAGAATAGCTTCGTGCGTTCATGCTGCGGATTCTTGAAGAATTCGTCCGGCGTATTGATTTCAACAATCTGTCCTTGATCCATAAAGATCACGCGATTGGCGACCTGACGCGCAAAACCCATTTCATGCGTGACGCAAATCATAGTCATGCCATCTTCAGCAAGTGACACCATTGTGTCGAGCACTTCCTTGACCATCTCCGGATCAAGCGCGGATGTTGGCTCATCGAACAACATGATCTTCGGGCTCATGCACAATGACCGTGCAATCGCCACGCGCTGTTGCTGACCGCCCGAAAGCTGCCCCGGGAATTTCTGTGCTTGCTCCGGAATCTTCACGCGCTTCAAATAATGCATCGCGACTTCTTCGGCGTCTTTCTTGGGCATTTTTTTCACCCAAATCGGCGCCAAAGTCAGATTCTCAAGAATGGTCAGATGCGGGAAGAGATTAAAATGCTGGAACACCATGCCGACTTCGCGGCGAATCTCATCGATCTTTTTGACGTCAGCGGTAAGCTCGGTGCCATCAACGACAATAGATCCCTTTTGATGTTCTTCTAACCGATTGATGCAACGGATCAATGTTGACTTGCCTGAGCCTGACGGGCCGCAGACCACAACACGTTCACGCCGCTTGATGGTGAGATCAATATCGCGAAGGACATGAAAGGCACCATACCATTTGTTCATACCCTTTATCTCGATCGCATTTTCATGCGTCAATTTTCCGGGCTTAAGATTAAGGGTCGCCTCAGTTGCCATAATCAGAATTTCCTAATGACGATGATCGGTAGCAAGGCGTTTTTCGACGGACATCGAATAACGCGCCATGCCGTAACAGAGGATGAAATAGACAATCGCGGCGAAGAGATAGCCCGCAAAAGGCATCTGCGAGAGACGCCACACCGGATTGTTCAACGAGGCTTCGATCACTTTGAGGAAATCGAAAATATTGACGATGGCCACGAGTGTTGTGTCTTTCAACAAGCCGATGAAGTTATTCACGATGCCCGGAATAACGATCTTCAACGCTTGCGGCAGAATGATCTTGACCATCATCTGCCAATAGCTAAGCCCCAATGCTTGCGCGGCTTCATATTGCCCGCGGGGAATGGCTTGTAATCCGCCGCGAACGGTTTCTGCCATATAGGCCGAGAAGAAGAGTGCCACACCAACAAGAACACGCAACAGAGGATCCGGTCGCCAACCCTCGGGAACAAAGAGCGGGAACATCACATTCGCCATAAAGAGCACCGTGATCAACGGAACACCGCGAATAAATTCAATCACCACAACACTCGCCGTTCGCGCGACTGGCATATGCGAACGACGACCAAGCGCGAGAAGAATACCCACGGGCACGGAAATCACGATGCCCACTGTTCCAATCACGATGGAGACGAGAAAGCCGCCCCAGAAATGGGTTTGAACAGGCGTAAGCCCTAAAGTCTCAGAGCCGTTGAGCAGGAAGAACGCAACAACAGGGAAGATGATGAAGAAATAAATCATCGCCCAATCTTTGCGGGGAATACTTGGAATTAAGAGCCATGCAAGACCAAGCGCCTCGAGAGCGAAGAAAAGCTCCGGGCGCCAGCGCAAATGTTCAGGATATTGGCCGAAGACGAAGTAACCCCAATGGGCGTTTACAAAGCCCCAGCATACGCCAACCGGGTGACCGATAAGCTCAGCATTACAATCCTTGCTGCTCTCGGCCGTCCATACCGCCGTGAGGATCAAGCGATCTATCAATCCCGGAATGACTTGATAAAGCCCAAATAAAATCAGGATCGTCATGAAGGAGTTTAGAACAGACGAAAACAGATTTTCACGCGCCCAATGGAAAATGCCCGAGGTCCGCATCGGAGGCGGAAGCGCATCGCTAAAATGGGAACGGATGAATTTCAATTCAGTTTGACCGCTCATCTCACCGCTCCACCAAAGCCACGCGGCGATTGAACCAATTCATGAATGCCGAAGTCAAAAGACTAAGCGTCAGATAAACAAGCATCGTCACCGACACCATTTCCACGGCCTGCCCTGTTTGATTGAGAACCGTTCCCGTGAACACATTCACGAGATCTGGATATCCAATCGACACACCGAGTGACGAGTTCTTGGTGAGGCTGAGATATTCGCTATTCAACAGCGGCACGATCACACGAAGGGCCTGCGGCATGATCACCAATCTAATTGTTTGACCATGGCTCAGACCAAGCGCTTGCGCGGCCTCTGTTTGTCCTTTTGATATCGCGACAATCCCGGCACGAACATTTTCAGCAATAAAGGCAGCAGTATAAGTCGTAAGCCCGATCACCAACGAGACGAATTCAGGCGGAAGAGTTATGCCGCCGGAGGCATTGAAGCGTCCTTGCACCGGCACATCGAAACTCAAGGGCGAGCCCGAGAGAAAGAAAACAATCAGAGGCAAGCCGATGATCATACTTGTCGAAAGTAAGCCAGCATTCGGACGGTTACCTGTGCGTGCCTGAACGCGTCGGGCCCACCAGAAAAGAACCGCACCCAAAACAACTGTGCTCACAAAGGCAATCAGCGGATAGATAAATGCGTCGCCAAAGATCGGCTTGGGCATGAGAAGCCCGCGCGTATTCAAAAGGATATCGGCAGGCAGTTTTATTGACTCACGGGGTTCGGGCAAGAGCCCCAAAACGCCGCGATACCAAAAATAAAGAATGAGAAGCAGCGGGACGTTGCGGAAAATTTCGACATAAACCATTGCCAATTTGGCAACGAGCCAATTCCGCGACAATCTCAAAATGCCGATGATCACGCCCAGAATAGTCGCGAAGAAAATACTCACCAGTGAGACGAGCATTGTATTGAGAAGACCGACCCAGAAGGCGCGACCATAAGTGGACGCAGCGCTATAGGAAATCAAAGTCTGGCTGATGTCGAAACCGGCCTCAACATCCCAAAAGGCAAAACCCTGCGCGATGTTGCGCTTTCTGAGATTGGTCACCGTGTTGTCATACGCAAACCAAAACAGCGCGACAATTAGGCCCAAAAGAAGAAGTTGAAAAAACAGACTGCGGATTCTGGGGTCGTTATAAAAAACGACCTTCGAGTCTGACGGACGCCCCTCAACGCCGACGCTCATATTCTTATCCCGTCTGAAAGTTAATCGTGAGAATGAACCCGGCGGGACAATAATGTCCCGCCGGGGTGTTTAGATTAGCGGATTGGCGGTGCGTATTGCAGGCCACCCTTTGACCAGAGCGCGTTCGAAGAACGAGCGAGCTGGATCGGGGTATTTGGGCCAACATTGCGTTCGAAGATTTCTTCGTAGTTGCCAACGCCCTTCACGATCTGGACAACCCAAGCATTCGAGAGACCAAGCGACTCGCCGAACTTACCTTCGGTGCCGAGAACACGCCTGATTTCCGGATTGTCGGACTTCACTTGCTCGTCAACATTCTTCGACGTGATGCCGAGTTCTTCGGTGGTGAGCAAAGCATAATGCACCCACTTCACGAGGTTGAGCCATTGATCGTCGCCCTGACGGACAACCGGACCGAGCGGCTCTTTCGAAATCACTTCCGGAAGAATGATGTGATCATCAGGCTTTGCCATCGACAGACGGTCAGCAGCGAGGCCCGAACGGTCAGTCGTGTAGCTGTCGCAACGGCCCGAGTCATAAGCCTTCAACGCTTCTTCCGAAGTGCCGAATGTCACGACCTTGTAGTCCATCTTGTTCGAACGGAAATAGTCGGCGAGGTTCAACTCGGTCGTTGTGCCTTGCTGCACGCAGATCGAAGCGCCGTTCAGTTCCTTAGCGGACTTCACGTTGAGCTTCTTGTTTACCATGAAGCCTTGGCCGTCATAGAAATTCACGCCAGCCCAGATGATGCCGAGCGTGGTTTCACGCGACATGGTCCATGTCGAGTTACGGATCAACACGTCGACTTCACCGGAAGCGAGAGCGGTGAACCGATCCTTCGACGAAAGCGGAACGAATTTCACTTTGGTCGGGTCATTGAAAATCGCAGCCGCGATGGCACGGCAATAATCAACGTCAAGACCCGTCCAGTTGCCCTTCTGGTCCGGCACGCCGAAACCGGCTGTTCCCGGATTGGAGCCACAGACGAGTTGTCCCTTTGCCTTCACATTGTCGAGCGTGCCAGCAGACGCCGCCGAAACAAGGCCGACACTGGCAGCGGCCACAAGAGCCGCAGCGATCAGTTTCTTCATTTAGTCCTCCAGATGTTCGGGCCCGCCAAACGCGCGGCCCAATCCATGCCCATCAGGCATAGCAGTCATTAGATTTTGAAGTGGAGGCGCGGGTCAAGAGAAATGCGACATTAACACAACAAAAAAGCGACTTTATCTTGACCAAGAGGACGAATTTACCGTCCTATGCCTGAATTCTGGGAGGAAAGGCTAATTTATGACTGACAAAATGACGCAGGAGGTGTTTTCCCGCCTCGCCGACCGGACAAAGCTTGTTTATGCCGGACGGGACCCTTCCGAGCAGCACGGTTTCGTCAATACACCGATTTATCGTGGCTCGACCGTCATTTCGCCGAACATGGAGACGCTGCTCAACCGGTCGGGTCGCTATATTTATGGCACTCAAGGCACACCAACGAGCGACGCGCTCGAAAATGCGTGGACTGCAATTTCGAAAGCGGCAGGAACCGTCTGTGTGCCGTCCGGCCTCGCCGCCGTCTCCGTTGCGCTCCTTTCCTGCTTGAAATCAGGCGATCATCTTCTGGTGACAGACAGCGTCTATCGTCCCACGCGCGTTTTTTGTGACGGGATGCTCAAACGGTTTGGCGTCGAGACAACCTATTTCGATCCAATGATCGGCGATAACATCGCTTCGCTCTTCAAGCCCAACACGAAGGCTGTCTTTACCGAAGCGCCTGGCTCACAAAGTTTCGAAGTGCAAGATGTTCCTGCCATTGCGCGTGTTGCGCATGAGCGCGGCGCGGTTGTCTTGATGGACAATACATGGGCGACGCCCTTCTTTTTCTCACCCCATGAAATGGGTGTCGATCTCGCCATCGAAGCCGGCACCAAATATCTTTCAGGTCATTCGGATATTTTACTCGGCCTTGTGTCAGCGAATGAACGCACATGGAAAGATCTACGTGCGACTTATGATGCGATGGCAATTTGTGCCGGACCAGAAGACATGTTCCTCGCTCTCCGTGGCATGCGCACAATGCTTCTGCGTTTGAAGGAACAGGAAAAAGCCGCGCTCGAGATGGCGCATTGGTTGAAGGCGCAGCCAGACGTTTTGAAAGTGCTGCATCCGGCCCATCCCGATTGTCCGGGTCATGAGATCTGGAAGCGCGACTTTACGGGCTCTTCAGGCCTCTTCTCGGTAATTCTAAAGCCTGCATCACAAAAAGCAGTCGCCGCTATGCTCGACGATCTTGCGCTGTTCGGCATGGGGTATTCATGGGGCGGGTTTGAGAGCCTCATTATTCCCTTTGATTGCGCGACATACCGCACAGTGACAACATGGAATCCGGGCGGTCCTGCACTGCGTATTCAAATTGGGCTTGAAGATGTGAAAGACCTGCAAGCGGATCTCGAAGCGGGCTTTGCTCGTCTACGTGCAGCGCATAACGCTTAAGGCACACACCATCGCGCGTCGGTCTGTTGAGACTTAAATCGATAGACCGCGCGTCGATTGCCCTCTGATCCGAGCCAGAGAAAATCGAGCTCATCGATCACAATGGTGACGGCCGCAAAATGCCCGCGGCCCGTTTCCGCTTCAGCGCGATCACGCGGCAGATAAAAATTGTCGCGATCATTAATTTCATGGCCCGGACCCGGTTCGGTCGCATAACAAAGCTTGCTCATCGCTTGTGATGATGCCCAGGCGGCATCGCCAATTTCATCATCGCGATGAAGCGTGGCGTGACCTTCAACACGAAGCTGAATTTTTTCAGCCGCATCGTAGAATAAGATTGCGATGCGCGGATCAACCAGTAGCTCGTGATATTTTTCAGATCTTACATCGGTGTGAAAACGCAAGACTCGTGTTTCAGGATCAAAGGCCCGCAACACAACCACGCGCGAACGCGGACGGCCATCACGACCAATCGTTGAAACCACCGGCGTATGCATCGGCGCTGTTCGTGCGCGCACAGACTTCGCGATTAATCCAAAGCCATGATCAAGCACCGCTTCGAGAGTAGCTAAGAAGGGAGGAAGATCATTGCCCACGAATTGGCCCTGAATAAGCGACTGGCGACTCCAGGAGGATTCGAACCTCCGACCTGCCGCTTAGAAGGCGGCTGCTCTATCCAGCTGAGCTATGGAGTCAAA
>CAWUMH010000022.1:0-19972 GCA_963923565.1 uncultured Alphaproteobacteria bacterium | reverse complement strand
TACGAAGATTTTCTCGCGCATGATGCCGCATTGAATGGATCGATGATCAGATAAATGGATCTGAAGCGGCTTTATTATAGGCTGCTTTATAATCAGCAATCATGGCAGCGCAGAGAGCAGCGGTTGTCGGACAATCATCAATTGATCCGACACCCTGACCGGCCGACCAGATTGTCTTCCATGCTTTGGCTTCATTCGACATATCAAGCGCGTGCGGTGGTGGCAGATGATCTGGGTCAAACCCTGCCGCGCGAATGCTTGGCTTTAAAAAATTCGCCGGAACGCCCGAGATATTCGGTGTGTAGAGAATATCGGCCGCGCGCGAAGTGGTGAGCATATTTTTGTAATCATCCGGGATCATCGCCTCGCGTGTCGCTAGAAAGCGCGTGCCGAGATAGGCGAAATCAGCGCCCATAATGCGTGCAGCGGCGATATCGCGTCCCGTATTCATTGAGCCTGAAAGAATAAGCGGACCTGAAAAAACGGAACGCATTTCAGCAAGCAGGGCGAAGGGATTAAGCGTTCCGGCATGACCACCCGCACCGGCTGAAACGCCGATTAATCCATCAACGCCTGCCTCTGCGGCTTTCTCCGCATGGCGGCGGCTTATGACATCGTGAAACACGAGACCGCCATAAGAGTGGATCGCCTTTACAATATCGCTGACAGCGCCAAGCGATGTGATCACGAGCGGAACGCGATGGCGGATGATTTCGCTGAGATCGGCCTCTAGTCGCGTATTGGTTTTATGGACGATCAGATTGACGCCAAAGGCCGCCGCGGGCGGTCCTTCGGCAAGGCGCGTCTCAATATCATCAAGCCAGTGAGAGAGGTCCTCGGTGGTCCGTGCGTTCAACGCCGGGAAGGTTCCAATCAGTCCCGCCCGACAAGTTTCAACCACGAGTTCAGGGCCCGAGGCCAAAAACATCGGCGCGACGATTGCCGGCAGGCGGAGATTTTTTTGAAGTGAGACGGGAATGCTCATGAGAAATGTCTCAAAGATGAAGCGGTTAACTATTCAATTTACGCCATCGCTTGGCGGCAAAAGACAACCAGAATGCTGCCTATATCAAGCTTTGCCCGACTTTGAAAAGATAAGGGCGGATTTTCGATAGAATTTAGTCGGGGCTGACGCATAGGGTTGTTCATCAAAAAATAGGTCACATGGGGGACGTCATGGCATTCAAGACCGATATCGAAATCGCGCGTGAAGCAAAGAAAAAACCGATCATGGAGATCGGGGCCAAGCTCGGTATTCCTGCCGATGATCTTCTTCCCTATGGCCATGACAAGGCCAAAGTGAGCCAGTCTTTCATTAAATCCATTCAGGGCCGCCCTGAAGGCAAGCTGATCCTTGTGACCGCGATTAACCCGACCCCTGCGGGCGAGGGCAAAACGACCACGACAGTGGGTCTGGGCGACGGACTAAACCGCATCGGCAAAAAAGCAATCGTCTGTATCCGCGAAGCTTCGCTCGGTCCGAATTTCGGTATGAAGGGGGGCGCGGCTGGTGGCGGTTACGCGCAAGTCGTGCCGATGGAAGAAATGAATCTTCATTTCACCGGCGATTTCCACGCGATCACCTCAGCCCACAATCTCCTCTCTGCGATGATCGACAATCACATCTATTGGGGCAATGAGCTCGGCATTGACGAGCGTCGCGTCACATGGCGCCGTGTAATGGATATGAATGATCGCGCGTTGCGTGACATTGTTGTCTCGCTCGGTGGTGTGTCCAACGGCTTCCCTCGTCAGACCGGTTTCGACATCACGGTTGCCTCCGAAGTGATGGCGATCCTTTGCCTTTCAAAAGACCTCGAAGATCTGCAAAAGCGTCTCGGTGACATTGTGATTGCCTATCGTCGTGACAAGACACCCGTTTATTGCCGCGATGTGAAAGCCGACAGCGCCATGGCGGTGTTGTTGAAAGATGCGATGCAGCCGAATTTGGTGCAGACGCTCGAAAACAATCCGGCCTTTGTGCATGGTGGACCCTTTGCGAATATCGCGCATGGCTGCAACTCCGTGATTGCGACAACAACCGCGTTGCGTTTGGGCGAGTATGTTGTGACGGAAGCTGGTTTCGGTGCGGATCTCGGCGCTGAAAAATTCTTCGACATCAAATGCCGCAAAGCAGGTTTGAAGCCAGCAGCCGCAGTGATCGTTGCGACTGTGCGCGCCATGAAGATGAATGGCGGCGTCGCGAAGGCCGATCTCGGTGCAGAGAATGTAGAAGCGGTGAAAAAGGGTTGCGCCAATCTTGGTCGCCATATCGCAAATACGAAGGGCTTTGGCGTACCGGTTGTTGTCGCGATCAATCATTTCGCAACCGATACGGATGCTGAAATTGCAGCCGTGAAAGAGTATGTGGCGTCACAAGGCGCTGAAGCCATTTTATGCAAGCACTGGGCACAAGGTTCGGCAGGCATTGAAGACCTTGCCAAAAAAGTTGTGCAATTGGCCGAGTCGGGTGCTGCGCATTTCGCACCGCTCTATCCGGATGACATGCCGCTCTTCCAGAAGATCGAAACCATCGCAAAGCGCATCTATCATGCCGATGAAGTGCTCGCCGATAAATCGATCCGCGATCAGCTGAAGACATGGGAAGCCGCAGGCTACGGCCATCTTCCGGTGTGCATGGCGAAGACGCAATATTCCTTCACGACCGATCCGAATGTGCGCGGCGCGCCGACGGGTCACTCGGTACCGGTGCGCGAAGTTCGTCTTTCAGCGGGCGCCGGATTCATTGTGGCGATTTGCGGTGAGATCATGACGATGCCAGGCTTGCCGAAAGTCCCGTCAGCCGAAGTGATCAAGCTTAACGCCAAAGGCGAAGTCGAAGGCTTGTTCTAATCGATAAAATAATCTCGCCGCGCGCTTTTGGTTGATTAATCACCAGGGCGCGCGGTGAGGCTTTCAATTTTTGAAAGCCGATCAATTTTACTTAGATGGCGCGCTTCCAGCGTTTCAATAATCGCGACCGCGCCCGAAAAATCTTCACCTTCCGAATAGATGCTCGGTGTGACAACAACATCGAGTCCCGCGCCGCGAGCGGCAAGCACGCCGTTGCGCGTATCTTCGAAGGCGATGGCCTCGGGTGCCGTGAGTGCAAGGCGTGTGAGTGCGACCTGATAGACTTCAGGATCAGGTTTTTTGATGGCCACATCTTCACCGGTGCAGATCGCCTCAAACCAGTCATGCGGCGCGCCGCCTAATGTGACGCGGATCAGCGTATCGACATTGGCGCGGCTGGTTGTGGTCGCAATTGCAAGACGAAGACCTTGTGCTTTGGCTTTGCGGATCAGCGCGTCAACACCCGGCCGCAAAGCAATCGCGCCTTGCGCGAGTTTTTCATTATAAAGCGCCGTCTTGCGTTTATGGAGCGGCAGCGGATCGAGATCCGTTACGCCAATCGCTTGGGCATGAGCGAGAATACGCTCCTTGCCGCCGGTGACTTTAAGAAGCGCATGATAGCGTGGCTGATCCCAATGCCAATCGAGTTTGAATTCGCGAAATGTCTCGTTGAAGGCTTCACGGTGAAGCTCTTCTGTCTCCGCGAGCGTGCCATCAACATCAAAGATCAGCGCACGAAGAGTCATAAGCGTTTATCTATTTGAAGCGTTGAAGCGCATCGTGAAGATAACCGAGATGATCAATCACCAAATCAGCGCCAAGCGTTTCAACGGGTGCCGTTGTATAGCCGCCACGTACAAGAATGACCGGCATTTTGGCATTGCGCGCCGCCGCAACATCAATCGCTGAGTCGCCAATCATGATCGCGCTCTCGCGTGTGCCACCTGATTTTTCAAGCGCGGCAAAGAGCATGTCAGGTGCAGGCTTTTTTGGCAGATGATCTTCCGCGCCCTGCACAGCATGAAGATGCGGTGTCAGGCCAAAATGATTCACAATCTGTTCGGTGAGAAATCCGGGTTTATTCGAGACAACCGCTGTGCGATGACCTGCGGCATGAAGTGTCGCAACCGCTTCTTTCGCATGGGGAATAAGAAAAGTTTCAACCGTGAGTGCCGCATCATAGAGCTTGTTCATGCGCGCGACATGCGCAGCGAGAACCGGTGCATCCGGCACACCGCCACGCATGGCAAAGGCTTTTTCAACGAGCCGCGCGACGCCTTCACCAATGAGAAGGCGCGTTTCCGCAATACTCACCGGATCACGTTTCGCCTCTTTCAAAACAATGTTGAGGGCATTGGCGATATCGGGCGCTGATTCAATCAGCGTTCCATCGAGATCAAAAAGCAGGGACTGCATCGTAAGCGTAACTCATTGGGCTGCGGCGTCGGCCACCGCGCGAATCGCGGTGATGTTCGACGCATACTGCGTCTCGCCGCCTTTGAACACCGCCGATCCGGCAACCAAGACATTCGCGCCCGCCGCCGTGAGAAGTGGTGCGGTTTCCGGCGTCACACCGCCATCAATTTCGATGTCGATTTTGCGCGTACCGATCATCTTTTTGACGCGCGCGACTTTTTCGACCACCGCCGGAATAAAGGCCTGTCCGCCAAAGCCCGGATTGACCGTCATCAGCAAGACAAGATCGAGCCGATCAAGCACATATTCAATGACGCTCTCATGCGTCGACGGATTGAGCGACACGCCGGCCTTTTTGCCGAGCGCGCGGATGGTTTGCAGCGAGCGGTCAAGATGCGGACCCGCTTCTGCATGAACCGTGATGTAATCACACCCCGCATCGGCAAAGGCCGCGAGATAGGGATCAGCGGGTGCGATCATCAAATGACAATCGAAAATCTTATCGGTGCGGTTGCGGATCGCTTTGATCACCGGCGGACCGAAGGTGATGTTCGGCACGAAATGGCCATCCATCACATCAAGATGAATCCAGTCCGCGCCGGCTTTCACAACCGATTCGACCTCATCGCCGAGCTTCGAGAAATCCGCCGACAGGACGGAGGGGGCGATTATGGTCTTGCTCATCACTTACGCTTTCCGGGGTTCGATGCCGCCCGAGAACACGCGGCTCGCCGCAATATCCTCAGCCGTAATGGTCGAGATCGTTTCAGCATCAAGAGGCCCTGATGCCGTTGTGAAGAGACGGTTTGCCTGACGAAGCCGCGCGCGGTCAAGCGCATTGCGGATGGAACGGGCATTCGCGAAATGCGGTTGCTGGCGCCGCGCTTCAATATAGGCGGCCATGGTTGCCTTTGCTTCCGGCGCGAAGTGGTAATTCTGCCGTTCAAGCATGGTTTCGGAAATTGAAAGCAGCTCTTCATTCGCATAATCGGGAAAATCAATGTGATGCGCGATGCGTGAGCGGAAGCCGGGATTGGACTGGAAGAACATATCCATCCTGTCAGCATAGCCTGCGAGAATGACAACCAGATCCTCGCGGTTGTTCTCCATCACCTGCAGAAGAATTTCGATGGCCTCTTGACCGTAATCGCGCTCATTGTCGGGGCGATAGAGATAATAGGCTTCATCGATAAAAAGCACACCGCCCATCGCCCGCTTCAAGACTTCTTTCGTCTTTGGCGCGGTATGGCCGATATATTGGCCGACCAGGTCATCGCGCGTCACGGATACAAGGTGGCCTTTGCGGACATAGCCAAGGCGATGAAGAATATTTGCCATGCGCAGTGCGAGCGTGGTTTTGCCGGTGCCCGGATTACCGGTGAAGCTCATATGCAAAGTAGGAGGATCGAAGGACAGGCCCATCGTCTTGCGCGCGCGCTCGACAATTAAAAGGGCCGCCACTTCGCGGATGCGTTGCTTGACCGGCTGCAAGCCGATCAGCTCATGCTCCAATTCATCAAGAATAGCCGCAACGCCCGAGGCTTCATATTCGGCCTTGAGGTCGACATGGGTAATAGCCTGAGGCGCTGCGTCATTCATGATGTGTGTCTTCTCTTTTATCGCGTCGCTTGCCATGCATAAGTTTGCGAACGGCCACGTATATCGGTGCGTGTCATCGTAAATTTAGGCTCGACCTTCGGACGGTTGACGATGAAGGACATGCGCACGGTCTCAAAACCGCGTGTCGAGTCGAAGGCGTTGATGCGGATATAGCTTTCCGCATGTGCCTTGCGGCAGTCTTCGAGTTCCATCATCACACCTTTAGGGTCTTGAAGATCAAACATGGGCAGACCCCACATTTCCCAATAAGTGTTCCGCGGATGCGGATCATCGGTATATTCAATGCCGATGGCCCAATCATTCTTAAGGCAATATTCGATTTGTGCAGAAATCTGCGCGTCGGTGAGATCGGGCAGAAAAGAAAAGCAGCCTTGGGTAATACGCATGATGTGTATCCTTTCCGATCAGATCACAGCGACTTGCGGAACGAAGTCCGACGTGTCGGTTGATTCATAATTGAAGGTGATGTTGCCCCAGGTATCGAGCGCGGCTTCAAGGGGCTTGCACCATTTCGCAGCAGCGCGGAGAATTTCCGGACCTTCATTCTTGATGTCGCGGCCCTCATTGCGCGCGAGCACCATGGCTTCGAGCGCAACGCGATTGGCTTGCGCGCCGGCTTGAATGCCCATCGGGTGACCGATGGTGCCGCCACCAAATTGCAGCACAACATCATCGCCGAAGAGATCGAGAAGTTGATGCATCTGGCCGGCATGAATGCCGCCCGAGGCTACCGGCATGACTTTGCGCATATCGGCCCAGTCTTGCTCGAAGAAGATACCGCGTTGCAGATCAACTTCGTTCTTCAACTCGCGGCAAACATTGTAGTAGCCCTGTACCGTCATCGGGTCACCTTCGAGCTTGCCAACGGCTGTACCCGTATGGAGATGATCAACACCCGCAAGACGCAACCATTTCGCGATCACGCGGAACGACACGCCGTGATTTTTCTGGCGTGTGTACGTGCCGTGACCCGCGCGATGCATGTGCAGTATCATATCATTCTGCCGGCACCATTCAGAGATTGATTGGATTGCGGTCCAGCCGACGATGAGATCGACCATGACGATGACCGAACCAAGTTCTTTTGCGAATTCCGCGCGGCGATACATTTCTTCCATCGTGCCGGCGGTGATGTTGAGGTAATGGCCCTTCACTTCGCCAGTCTCGGCAGACGCCTTGTTCACGGCTTCCATGCAATAGAGGAAGCGATCGCGATAATGCATAAAGGCTTGCGAGTTGATGTTCTCGTCATCCTTCATGAAATCTAGGCCGCCCTTGAGGCCTTCATACACCACGCGGCCATAATTCTTGCCGGAGAGACCGAGCTTCGGCTTTGTCGTCGCGCCAAGCAAAGGTTTGCCGAATTTATCGAGACGCTCGCGCTCGACAACAATACCTGTCGGTGGACCCTTGAAGGTTTTCACATAAGCGACAGGAAGGCGCATATCTTCGAGACGTGCAGCCTTCAAAGGCTTGAAGGAAAACACATTGCCGATGATGGATGCAGTGAGGTTCGCGATTGACCCTTCTTCAAACAGGATCAAATCATAAGCGACATAGCAGAAATACTGGCCGGGTTGTCCGGGCACTGGATCAACGCGATAGGCTTTCGCGCGATATTGATCGGCAGCGGTGAGACGATCGGTCCACACCACAGTCCATGTTGCGGTCGAGCTTTCACCCGCAACAGCGGCAGCCGCTTCAATTGGATCAACGCCCTCTTGTGGCGTGATGCGGAAGAGCGCGATGAGGTCGGTGTCTTTGGGAACATAATCGCCGTTCCAATAGCCCATTTGCGCATATTTAAGCACGCCCGCGCGGTAGCGGTCTTTGCCCTTAAGTTCTGAAGAGACGGACTGGTCCATAAGGAAACCTTTCTTTCAAAAAAACAGAAAATAGAATGAAATGAAGTGCGGTAGGCGAAGGTGAACTCAGGAGGAGCGACGCTTGATATCCATGAGTTTGTTGATCAGAGGCGTGAAAATAAGCTGCATCGCGAGATCAAGCTTATCGCCACCACATACAATCGAATTGGCACGTGACATCCACGAGCCGGACAACATCGATTGAAGATAGGGGAAATCAATGCCGCGCGGATTGGCGAAACGAATAACCAGCATTGACTCAGCCGGCGTCGGAATCCAGCGCGCAACGAATGGATTTGATGTATCAACGGTCGGCACACGTTGGAAGTTAATGTTGGTGTGCGAGAATTGCGGGCAGATATAGCGCGCATAATCGGGCATGCGGCGCAAAATCGTTTCCGTAATCGCTTCTGTTGAATAGCCACGCAATGATTTATCGCGATGGATCTTTTGGATCCATTCAAGATTGATCACCGGCACAACACCAATTTTCAAATCAACATGTTTGGCGAGATTGACTTTTTCAGTCACCGCACAACCATGGAGTCCTTCATAAAAGAGAACATCCGAGTTTGGTAAATCATGCCAAGGGGTAAACGTGCCGGGTGGTGTGCCATAATGCTGAGCTTCGCCATCATCATGAACATAGATGCGCGTTTTACCGGTTCCCGTGCGGCCATAAGTTTCAAAAACGCCTTCAAGCGTTTCAAGTTCATTGGCTTCGGGATTGAAATGCGTGAAATGAAGATTACCGTTTTTTTCTTCTTCAGCAACTTTCTGTTTCATCGCGGCACGATCATAGCGATGAAACGCGTCGCCTTCGATAAAAGCAGCGTTCACACCTTCGCGTACGAAAATTTTTGAGAATGTGTCTTTAACCGTTGTTGTGCCGGCGCCGGACGAACCTGTAATGGCAATGATAGGATGACGCTGTGACATAGATACGCTTCCTTTAGGCTCTGAACAGGCCGCGATTGCTGAAGAGAGGATGACGAATCGCGAGACGCGAAGGATCGGCGTGATAACGCGCAATTTTTCGTACCTCGGATGCCGAACCGAAAATCAAGGGTGTGCGCTGATGTAATGTCGTTGGAACAAGATCGAGAATGCGGTTCTCACCATCAATGGCGCGCCCGCCGGCTTGTTCAACAAGCATCGCAATCGGATTGGCCTCGTAGACAAGGCGTAACCGACCTTGGCCATAGCCTTTGCGATTGTCGCGCGGATAAATGAAAATGCCGCCACGAATGAAAATGCGATAGGCTTCAGCCACGAGCGAGGCGATCCAGCGCATGTTGAAATCTTTTTCGCGCGGACCGGTTTGGCCCGAGAGACAATCATCGACATAAGTGCGCATCGATTCGTCCCAATGCCGATAATTCGACATGTTGATGGCGAACTCCTTGGCTTCAGCATCGATGCGCGCGCGTTCATAGGCCATGATGAACGCGTTGCGGCGTTCAGAATAAACAAAGATCGCCGTGCCATCACCAAGCGTCAGGGCGAGTGCCACTTGCGGCCCATAAATGAAAAATCCGGCGGCGATCTGCTCCGAGCCCGGCTGATGGAAGGTCTGCGTCGCATCGCCCTTGGTCGGCAGAATCGAGAAGATCGAACCGATCGAAATATTCGTGTCGATATTCGATGAGCCGTCTAACGGATCGACCGCGACCGAAATAGGACTCAAGGGATCGATGGTGAGCGGATGGGCCTGTTCTTCGGAGGCGTAATGCGCGACACGGGCGGTCTGCGCAGCATTGATGAAGGCGTTGTCAGCGTGAACATCGAGCGCCTTTTGATCATCTCCATCTGCATTGCTGTTAGCCGTGCTGGCGGCGAAGGCGGCGCCAAGCGCCCCTTCATTGATGGCGCGGCGCATATCGGCGGCAGCCTCGGCAAAATGCTCGATAAGGAGGGCGGCGCGGGCATGGGCGATATCCGCCGAGGCCGTGAGTTGTCCGAGATAATCCGCGAGCGTGGATCCGCGCATGGGCCCCCCCTGTGTTGCCTCGGCGGGGTGGCGCGAAGCGCCTCCTCAGTCGAAGTCGGAATGACCATCGGCTTTTTCAAAGATTAGTAAATTTTATTATCTTTACAGTTTAGATTAATTTTTTTAACTTTAGTCATGCGCCATGTCACGTTCCGACAAATGCTCTCGCTCCTCGCGATCAAGCGTTCGGGGAAGATTTCCCAAGCCGCGCAAGAGCTTAATCTCACCGGACCGGCCATCACTTTGCAGCTTAAACAGCTCGAGGAGCAGTTGGGCTTGCCGCTCTTTGACCGTAGCCGCGAGGGTATGCGTCCTACAGTCGCAGGCGAGGTCGCGCTGCGGGCGGCGCGCGATATTGAATTGCGGCTGCGCGACTTCTTCGAAGAGGTCGATGCGATCAGGGACGCCGGTTCGGGCCGTTTGGCGATTGGCGCGGTCTCAACAGCCAAATATTTTGCTCCTGCGCTGATTGCCGGTTTTCGGGCCAAACATCCGGGCATTGAAATCGTGCTCTCCGTCGGCAACCGCTTCGGCATCATCGATTCATTGCGGCAATATGATATCGATCTCGCTTTGATGGGCCGTCCGCCGCGGGATTTTGGTGTGCGCTCTTTGTTGTTCGGCGATCACCCCCTTGTGATGATCGCCGCACCGGACCATCCGCTGACAAAGCGGCGCGCGCTCGCGAAAGAAGATCTTCTCGCTCATAAGTTCATCGTTCGCGAGCCGGGATCGGGAACGCGGTCATCTCTCGATATTTTCATGAGCGATGTTTCAGGCTGGCAAGAACTCCGTCATACGGAAATGACATCGAATGAAACGATCAAACAAGCGGTGATGGCCGGTATGGGCATCGCCTTTATCTCCGCGCATACGATTGCGATGGAGTTTGAACTCGGTCGATTAAAGATTCTTGATGTTGAAGGCATGCCTATTCGTCGGCAATGGTATGGCGTCACGCGCTCGGATCGCGAACCCAATCCGGCTATGCGCGCCTTCAATGAATTCCTTGTTGCCGAAGGCGCGCGTTATCTGCCTTTTATTCCGACCATCTATCCCATGCAGCCGGATGAGGGTTAGAGCGACTTGAGATGTGCCGCTCGTTGGTCATGCTGCGCAAGACGTGTGAGCAGATATTCGACTTCCGTTTTAGCTTTCTCGCTTAATCCACTGCCTGGCTTTCTTTGAGCATCAGACGCAAGAATACCACGCCGCATCAGCGTATATTTGCGCACGGCGAGACCGACGCCTTGTTGCTGTTCATAGCGCATCAAAGGCAAATGAGCATCAAAGAGATTATGCGCGGCATCACGATGCCCGGCTTTTTGAAACGTCACAACATCGACAAGTAATTCAGGAAAGGCATAGCCCGTCATTGCGCCATCAGCGCCACGTTCCATTTCAAAATCCAAAAACAAACCGCCATTGCCGGTGAGAATAGATAGTGGCCGCAAACTGCCTTCGCTTTGGAATTTGCGTAGCGTTGAAATTTTTTCGAGTCCCGGCCAGTCTTCATGTTTGAGCATCACGCAAGACGGATTGTCCATCACAATGCGGCGGATCACATTGGGCGTCATGATGACTGATAGCGTCAGCGGGTAATCCTGAATGACAAAAGGAATGTCAGTGCCAATCGATTCCACCGCTTGCGCGTAATAAGTAACGATCTGATCATCAGTGCGTAAGGAGGAAGGTGGTGCGATCATTACGCCCGCCGCGCCTTCATCCATCACCGCGCGCGCGAGCGCACGCATAGCCGCAAAGCCAGGTGCCGAGACACCAACAATGAAAGGCAATTTTGGTGCGCGTTTAAGGGTGCGTTTTGCAAAAGCAAGCGCCTCATCCGAATCGAGCTTTGGCGCTTCACCCATAATGCCGAGGATTGTCACACCGGTGGCGCCGCAGCCGACATAGTGATCGATCATGCGATCCGTGCTCGTCCAGTCGAGCGCGCCATCAGGCAGAAAGGGGGTTGGCGCAATCGGAAACACGCCTGCGGCATCGGCAGTCAACATGAACACTCTCCCGGACAAAGCGACGCCAAGCTAACGACGCATAGTCGTCCGGGCAAGCTGATCAGGCGTTCGAGTTTTGGAACAATCCGAAGATTTTGACCGTCAATCCGCTGACTGCGGCAGAGAGAACCATGCCCCACACCATATCGATCAACGCGATCTTGAGGGTGAAGCCCTTCATCACCGCGAGATTGGTGAGATCATAGGTCGCATAGGCCACAAGGCCGAACACCGCGCCGGAAATCACAGCCTTCATCACCGAGTCCGCTTCCGCCGCGGGCGCGATCACCAAATAGACGAGGCCGGCGATGTAGAGAGCATAAAAGCCAAAGGCGGCGATGAGATTGGGCTGTTCAAGCAATAAACCGCCGATTTCTTCAACATAGAAGCCCCGGCCCAGCCACATCAGCCAGATCATGTCGATAATCAGCAAAAGAAAGAAGGCAATGGCCCAGAGCAACACATAGAAGGTCATGGAGCGCGTTTCCCGTTTCATGAGCGAGATACGCGCCCTTCTGTCTGCGAGATCATCCTGCGCGGCGTTACGCCACGGCGCGGGCGAGCGCGCATTGCGACCAAAGTGATGACAGCGCGTTCACGAGATGGTCGAGATCGGCATCCGTGTGAAGCGGCGTTGGCGTAATGCGCAACCGCTCGGTGCCGCGCGGCACGGTCGGATAATTGATCGGCTGGATATAGACGCCATAGGATTCGAGCAGAATATCGCTGATCCATTTACATTTCTTGGCGTCGCCAACCATGACCGGCACAATATGGCTCTCATTGGGGAGATAGGGCACGCCTGCGGCATCAAGCTTTTTGCGGAGCTTGGTCACGCGGTCGCGTTGCCCGAGGCGCTCGGCATCACTGTTTTTCAAATGGCGGATTGAAGCCGCCGCCGCTGCCGCACAGGCAGGGGGGAGCGAGGTTGTGAAAATGAAGCCCGAAGCAAAGCTGCGCACGAAATCAACAAGCGGGGCCGAGCCGGTAATATAACCGCCGACCACACCAAAAGCCTTGCCGAGCGTGCCTTCAATCACCGTGACGCGATCCATCAGGCCTTCGCGTTCGGCAATACCGCCGCCGCGCGGGCCATACATGCCGACAGCATGCACTTCGTCGAGATAGGTCATGGCGTTGTATTTATCGGCCACATCGCAAATCGCTTTGATCGGACCGATATCGCCATCCATCGAATAGACGCTCTCAAAAGCAATCAGCTTGGGACGCTTTGGATCGATTGTCTTCAGAATGCGTTCGAGGTCGGCCACATCATTATGTTTGAACACATGGCGTTCGGCGCGCGAGTGACGAATACCCTCGATCATCGACGCGTGGTTGCCCGCGTCTGACAACACGACGCAATCGGGTATCATCGAAGCGAGTGTGCTGAGCGCGGCCCAATTCGAGACATAACCTGATGTGAAGAGGAGTGCGGATTCTTTGCCGTGAAGATCGGCCAATTCCTGCTCTAATTCGACATGAAACCGGTTGGTGCCCGAGATATTGCGCGTGCCGCCTGCACCGGCGCCGCAGAGATCAACCGCGTCATGCATGGCTTTGAGCACGGCAGGATTTTGCCCCATGCCGAGATAATCATTCGAGCACCAGACGGTGATGGGTTTTGTCTCGGAAGCGCCGTGATGACCTGCCGTCGGGAAAGATCCCGCCTTGCGCTCAAGTGTCGCAAAGACGCGATAGCGGCCCTCGGATTTCAGTTCGTCGATCTTCGACTGGAAAAAAGAATTGTAGTCCATCATCGGGTTCCGCTTTTTAGACTATTGCAGGTGTGACCGTCATGTGCGGTCGGGACGTGTGCCGAAACTGCGGCAAATTCATGATTGTCTTCCGTGTGGCGTCTTTGCGGCAGATCAAGCGCTGAGCGCGGGAGGCTCCAGCTCCAGAGCTTTTGCACCGAGAAGGGAATGACGAGCATCCAATGCTCTACCAAAGCGAGGCCCATAATCGCGGCGAGAAGCGAATAGCTGGTGATCAAATAATCACTAGTTGCGTCGGCCGCGCGACCGACAAGGCAGATGACGCCGGTTGTCGCAATCGTCACCGATACAGGGAAAAGCATATTCATCGGCTTTTCGGAGAGAAAGCTTTTGAGCACGTCCATATGTGGAGGAACAAATTCCACGCTCACATTCCGCACGCCCAAAAATACGTTGAGCCGGGCGGAAAGATGCATGCCCCAGAGAGTCACATAAGTGTAAAAGCCGGTCCAATTCGGCGCATCTTTCACGATGAACCAGATCGCAAGTGCAACAACGATAATCGCGATCTCATGCCAAAGATTGGCAGCGATGGCATGACCGAAATGCTTGAGTCCTGAACATCCATCCGCACAACGAATTTTGCGCGGACCGGTGACATAGCCCGTATAGAGGCTGAGTTCCTGCCACCCCCACGCAATCAATCCGGCAGAGAAGGCTGCATAGGCACCAAATTCATCCGTTTGACCGGCGGTGAGCGATAAAGCAACACCTGAGAAAAAGAGCAGCACTGTGCCGCCCAACATGCTCCATTTGAATGTATGAAGCGGCCGACTGTCCAAAAAGAAGATCGCCCCGGTGGTGAACCACCAGAGAAAGAGGGCGAAGACAGCGGGGACGAGATAGGCCATAGGCGCGTTCAGTTCGCTTTCATAAAGTTACCACGTAGGAACAAGGCGGATATCGGGCTTCAATTCGTTTTTCTTCGTCGGGATCATGAAGAGGCGCAGAATCGTGAAGCCCGCTTTGATCGGTGTTGTGACTTTGGCAAGGAGGGCCGAGAATCCACCTTCCGCACGTGCCTTGGCAGCGTCTTCCGCAATCGTGACGAGAGTGCGCAAGAGCGGGAAGAAGGATGGATGATCGATATCGATCTCAAGCGGGAAGGTCTGGCGTGAAATTGCCGTGGTGATTTCAAACACGCGGTGATCATACCAGTCGGTATCGACGCCCAACGCTTTATGGAAATGCGGACGTTGATGGTCGCGCACATACATAGTGGCGAATACGGCCAGAAGGAAGAATTTCACCCAATATTTGTTGAGGCCTGACAAGAGATGCGGGTTAGCGCGCATCAGAAGCGCAAAGGCTTCACCATGACGGAACTCGTCGTTGCACCACTCTTCAAACCATTTGAAGATCGGATGGAAGCGCTTGTCGGGATTGGCCTGCAAATGCCGGAAAATCGTGATGTAGCGGGCATAGCCGATTTTTTCTGAAAGATAGGTCGCGTAGAAAATAAACTTCGGCTGGAAGTAAGTGTATTTCTTTGTCTTGGTCAAAAAGCCGAGATCAACGCCGATATTGAAGTCTTTCAGCGTATCATTGATGAAGCCCGCGTGACGTGACTCATCACGCGCCATCAGGCGGAACAATTCGCACATATCCGGATTGGTACCGCGCTTGCGCATTTCAGAATAAAGCACGCAGCCGGAAAACTCTGCCGTCAATGACGACACGAGAAAATCGACAAATTCCTTGCGCAAACCTTCGGGCAAATCTTCGAGATCGACTTTGTCCCATTCCGCATTGCGCTTGAAATGCATTTTGTTCGGATCTGACTGCATTTCGGCAATCAGCTTATCCCATTCCTCGCGTACGGAACTTACGTCAATGGCGTCGAGTGCTTTGTAATCCGTCGTATAAAAACGCGGCGACAAAACAGTTGACTCTTGCGCCTTGCGCAGCGTGTCTTTCGAAGAAATGCCAAGCCGTTCGATTGTCATAGGTCTTCTCCCGAAAAACTGAATTCCAATAATTCCATATATTCCAGATCGCCGGTCATCCGCACCCAGGCTTGCTCGAACCATGTAGCGCGTTTGATCGTGGCTTGGCGGCGTTCTTCGCGTGTTTCGCCATAAGGCACGCGGATCTCTTCGCCATGGACAAGAACTTCATCACCGGGGCCGACAGCAACATCACCATCAAGCTCGACATGAGCGGCGAGGCTCTCAAATGTATTCACCACACGTACCGTACACATCACATCTTCTTGTACAGATTTGAAAAGCGGGGAGAGCATCATGATCCTCCTGTGGCTTTGGGGAGAAAGGCGCGAAACGTATCCGCATTCGTATGACCAAACGCGTCGAGATTGAGTGTGACGCTATTGGTTTCATCGACAAGAATGAGCGCTCCATTACTGAGCTTTGAGAGCCGGAAGGGGGCTAAGAGATCAATCGCTTCGCGTGAGCGCGTGCGCATGAGGCCGCGCAGCGTACCGCGTAAAAATCCATTGGTGCCGGGTTCGGCGATGGCGACTTGCGTGTGATCACTCGCATCGCGAATAATCACACTGCCGTCGGCAGCATCTTCAAATGACAAAAGCCGCGTCTCGATAACGGGCAGGGACGCGACCAGGGAGGCGGTGGGAGCCGATGACAGACGTTGAACCGCAATCGACGCGATCGTGATTGTCACAAGCGCAGCCACGCCGAAAAGAGGCATTTTGGGGAAGCGGATATCGGTTACGGTTCTGTCCATCATCGGTTAGGCCGTCACAATGTTTGGCGCAAAGCGCACCGCGCTTTTTGCCGATTTTATCGGGGTCGTGGGCGCGCCCTGAAGAGCAGAGGCGAGGCATGCGCCAACTTTATCGGCTTCAGGAATTGCACGAAGCATCGGTTCGGGATGGCGGAAGCGGAACGGACGCGCATGCGGCCACAACACAGCCCAAGCGATCCGGTCGCCGCTCGACAACATGAGCGGCAGATCGCCGGTACCATCACGATAGAGTCTCAAATCCGCGCTTTCGATTTTTGAATAAGGCAGATTGAGTGTCAGCGGCAGCGCCATGCCGAGGCGCATCACCACACGCTTGCTGGTGATCGTGTAGATCGTCGTGCGCGCGGAGAGCATAGCGAGGCCTGTCAGAATCGCAATCGAAAGCAGAGCGAGAACGGAATACCAAATGAAAGGCTTCAGGGAGTCACCCGCTGTCGCCCCATCAGCAAACCGAAACACGCTTTGCGCCGCCGCAAGCACCGCGAAATAGATCGCGACTTTGCGAATATGGAATGCGCGCACCGCCAGCGATTGCCAGCGGGGCGAGCCCTGCCAGAGCATCGTTTCGCCTTGCGGCAGATGCTCCGGCAGACCCTTTACGGGATCGAAAGCGAAGTCGTCGTGATGGCTCACAGGATTGGCTCCGAACGTTCCGGAGTCGCATAGAGATGGCCGCCGGCATAATAGGCGGAGATCTTATCTTCTTCGAGACGCGTCACGACATCCGGCGCCTTATGGCTTGGAACATTCGCGAATTGCGCACCCAAGATCGATTGCACCTTCACCGTGCCGCTTGATCCCGAAATATTGATCATGGCGGTTGGCAACAACACATTGCGTTTGCCCGCAGCGCTTGAGACTTCAACTTCGAGATAACGGATCATGTGTTCCGCGCGATCGAGCCAGATATCGCGCACAACGCCACCCGTGACACCGTCAGCGCCCACAACAGGCATGCCGCGCGGATCGGGATCATTGTGATCGATATGGAAGCCGTCATTGGCAGCTTGACGCAGCGGGACAATCTTTGCGGCACCGGATGTTGTTGTATCCGGAATATCGAGACGTTCCGCATAAGACGCAGGTCCAACAGCATCGAGCATCGGATTGCCGGTTGGTACAAGCGGCGCGCCTGGCCATGCTTCTGCAGGAGTGGCCTTTACCGGGCGATTATCGCCTGAGCGGGCATCGGGCTTTTGAACGACCGAACCATCAGCAAGATGGAACGACTTCGGTTCCGGAATGGCCGGAAAACCTTGAACAGTGATGTAATCTGAACGATCCGAGACAAGCGGATATCCTTCGCGCTTGTTCTCTTTATGCAGATAATAAACGACACCTGCGAGCAGGCCCCAGAACAGATAGAGCGTGATCTGGGCAACATCAAAATAGCTGGTTATGGCTGCGTGCATGTCAGGCCTCCTTGTAGCCTTCGCTTCGTCCCTCATCCCAAGAGGATGAAAGTGGGTTTTGCCGCGCGAGGCGGCGTCCGCCCTTACCCAAGAGAGGCAGGGCGGCAATCAGCGTTGCAAAAAGCAACGCAATTTCGAGAATGAATACGGCGACATATCCTGTCGCCGGTTTAGCGAGTGAGTCACCAAAACGTCCGGCATGAGCGAGTGCGGCGATGAGATCGCGCGCAGCACCGGAAAAAGCGATCGCAAGTCCGGCAACAGTTGCTTGCACAGCGCCCCAACTGCCGAGAAGAATGCCGCTCATTTTTGCATTACCGCAGGCCATGGTTGCGGTGAGTGTGCCGACAGAAAACAAACCCGCGCCAATGCCCACTGTAAGGGAAGCAATACGGAAGAGGCTGAGTGATCCGACAAGCGGCGCGGCGACGACGCCAACAAAAGCGAAAATGCCGATCACCAGACCAATGGTGATGACCTGCATCGCGTCGACCGCGCGGTTCAAAAGACGCTCGGCGATGAAAAAGCCGATCAACATCCCGCCCGCGAGAGCCGCCATCAGCAAAGTAGTATCCCCAACCGGAAGACCGAAAACCTGACCACCGAAAGGTTCAAGCAGAATATCCTGCATGTTGAAGGCGGCCGTGCCGAGACCAACAACAGTAAGAAGACGTTTAAAACCGGGAATCGCGGAGAGCGTTTTCCATGTCTCGCTGAATTTTGGCGCAGCGGGCTCATCGAGTGTGCCGCCCGGCCGACGCGGCTCTTGTTTCCACAACGCGATGCCATTCAACACCATTGTAACAAGAGCAACACCCTGAATGATTTTGATCAACCGAATTTCATCAAAAGTTTGGAGCAATTGCGAGAAGACAATCGCACTCACCACCATGCCGATGAGAAGCGTTGTAAAGAGTAGTGCAACAACGCGGGGGCGCACATGTTCAGGTGCGAGATCATTGGCAAGCGCCAAGCCCGCTGTTTGTGTGGTGTTCAGTCCCGCACCAATCAAAAGGAAAGCGACAGCAGCACCTGCTTGACCATAGATCGGCGGACCATTGGTGTCGCCCGAGAGCAAAATGAGTGCGAAGGGTAAAATCGAGAACCCGCCGAACTGCAGAAGCGTGCCGTACCAGATATAGGGCACGCGCTTCCACCCGAGTGCAGAGCGATGCGTATCGGATTTGAACCCGATCAAGGCGCGGAAGGGTGCAAAGACAACCGGCAAGGACACCATGAAGCCCACAAGCGATGCAGGCACGCCAAGCTCGACAATCATCACGCGATTCAATGTGCCGGTGAGCAATACGGTTGCGATGCCGACAGAGACTTGAAACAAGGCAAGTCGCAACAGGCGCGGTAACGGCAATTCAGCCGTTGCCGCATCAGCAAAAGGCAGGAACCCGGTTCCGACCTGCTGCCAACCTCTCGCGAGTGCGTTGTTTAGTTTTCTCATGCGCGGACAAGCTCCTGGGCATGAGAGATATAGAAGCTGCTATTGATGCGATGATCGCGGCCAATGGCCCAACCTTCAAAGCGCGGGTCCTGTTTGATCGCGCGATGCAATTTTTCAGCGCGATGCGGAACAATGGCCGGCGAACGATCGCTGCGCGGGAAAAGCTTGCCCGCGAGATGCATGGCGCCAAGAAGCGGTGTGTAGGGCGCAAAGGTGATCTGCACGCTTTGACGGCTCATCGCGGCAAGGCGCGCGAGCATCGACACCATATCCGGCATTTCATAATGGATAAGCGAATCCATGCCGACGACATGATCAAATGTGCCTAAACGCGGATCAAGCATATCGCCAGAAAGATAAGTGATATTGCCCTTAAGATCTTTCGGGCTCCGCTCACGCGCGAGATCAACCAAAGTGGGCGAAAGATCAATCGCGACAACGTCGGCACCGCGTGAGGCCGCTTCAATCGAGAGCGCGCCGGTGCCGCATCCCGCATCAAGAAGACGCAAGCCCGTCAGATCTTGCGGGAGATGCGAGAGCAAGGTCGCACGCATGCGATCACGTCCCGCACGCACGGTTGCACGAATACCCGAGACCGGCGCGTCCGATGTCAGACGCGACCACGCCGCCGCCGCCGTGCGATCGAAATAGGTTTCGATCTCGCCGCGCCGTGTTGTGTAAGTCGTGTCCATATCTTGCGTCGTCATGATCCTATTACTCTTCCCGCTCAATCAAAGCCTAGAAAATCAAAGATCTCGCGATCTTTCATCGAGCGCGCATCACAAGGCGTTGCGCCTGCCCAGAGTGATGCTGCCAAACGAAGATATTCGTTTTGAACCGCTT
>CAWUMH010000021.1:0-20406 GCA_963923565.1 uncultured Alphaproteobacteria bacterium | reverse complement strand
TGATGCGCAAACGCATTCGCGAAGTCTTTCCGCATCACGGCATTGTGGGTGAAGAGTTCGGCTCAGAAAATGCCGACGCGGAATTTGTATGGGTGCTTGATCCAATTGATGGAACCAAAGCCTTCATCTCTGGACTGCCACTGTGGGGCACATTGATTGGACTAACGCGTAATGGTTCGGCGGCTTATGGCATGATGAATCAACCTTTCACCAAAGAACGATTCTTTGGTGATGGCGGCAAAGCCATGTTGAAATCGCCGCAAGGAGAGCGGACGCTCAGAACCCGTGCTTGCGCGTCATTGAAAGAAGCAACACTCTCTTGCACGTCGATAACGATGTTTGATGCATCAGAACGTGAAGCCTTCGAACGCGTTGAAGCGGCAGCACGCCTGACAAGGTTTGGTTATGATTGTTACGCCTATTGCATGGTTGCAGCGGGCTTTATGGATGTCGTGATCGAATCCAATCTCAAGCCCTATGATGTTGTCGCTTTAATTCCGATTATCGAAGGTGCAGGCGGCATCATGACGACATGGGATGGGAAACCCGCCACACAAGGTGGAAAAATCATCGCTGCGGGTGATAAACGCGTTCATGCCGAAGCGCTTGAGCTTTTAAACCGCTAAAAACCTCACGCCATAAAATCATCAAAAGCCTTCCAGAACGAGTGCCTTAACGCATCGCGTTCAAGCAAAATTTCGTGCTCGGCATGGTTGAGTTCAATCAAGCGTCCGTTTTGTAGATATGATACGAAATGCTTCGTCGCTTGCGTATCCGTGATACGATCATGGGGGCCCGCCACAAAAAGTAATGGCACTGAAATCGCTTTTGCTGTTTCAGACTCTTGCAATCTTTGCATCGCGTCAAAACTTGTTTTCACCCATCCAATTGTCGGACTCGCTATGGCGAGATCCGGCGCTTGAGAAAACAGTTTTTCGGAAATACCGAAACGCAAAAGATCAGGCGTGAGTGGATTGTCTTTATAGGGCATCAACGGCTTATCCGTTCCACCCGGGACATAGGCTTTCGAAAATCCGAGAGCGTTGAAGACGCGCGCCATAGCACGTGCCACGCGCGGAAAACGCACCATCGAAAGACCAATCATCGGTGCAGAGAGAATACCGCGTTCAATCGTGATCGCTGATTGGCTCAAAACATTTAATAGAATTGCTCCACCCATGGAATGCGCGAGCGCATAACACCGCTTTGATGACGCCCCTTCAGACGCAACAGACATGATCGCTTTGAGATCGAGGGTATAATCATCAAAGGCACCTACATGCCCTTTTTTAAAGTCAGGCAGCAGCCGCGCCGAGCCGCCCTGCCCGCGCCAGTCAAAGGCCAAAACGTCAAAGCCGCGCGCCAACAAGAGCGCAATCGTTTCGCCATAACGTTCGATATACTCCGTGCGTCCTTGCATCACGACAACCAGCGCCTCGCGACGGGACGCGTCCGCCCGCCAGCGGGCACAGCGAAGTGCAACGCCGTCCTCCGTGCGAACCACCCGCACCTCCGCGCCAGGCGGCACAGGAAAGGGCCCGGCAGAGACGAGATCCGTCCGGGCCTCCTGCGGCAAACGCGATTTTTGAATCATAAGCGACACCCTCTTGAAGCCAGAGACTTGGCTTCCTAATTCTTCTCTTGGCGGACCCTTCCGGTCGCCTAAACCCCGGTTCGGCCCTTAAGGCGAACCATTTTGTTCATGTCGCTTCTATTGGAGGATATGCGATGCGTCACTTTGATCTTTCTCCCCTTTATCGGTCAACCATTGGCTTTGACCGCATTTTCCAGCTTCTTGATCAGGCCACCGCGCCGGAAGCCACAAGCTACCCGCCCTATAATATCGAGCGCACCGACGAGAATGCCTATCGGATAACGCTCGCGGTGGCCGGCTTTGCGGAAGCGGATCTCACCATTGAGGTGAAGGAAAGCGCCCTCACCATTACCGGTGAGAAGAAAGCCGATGCGGAACCTTCACGCCGTGAAGTCTTGCATCAAGGCATTGCCGCGCGCGCGTTTGTACGCCGCTTCCAGCTTGCCGATTATGTTCATGTGAATGGCGCGGCGCTCGAAAATGGATTGCTCCATATCGATCTCGTCCGCGAAGTACCAGAAGCGAAAAAGCCGCGCCTCATTCCAATCGCTGCCAATTCATCGGCCAAGACTATTGAAGCCACTGCGGCTTAACATTTAAGCTTAATAAAGTGCGGGCAGCATCACGCTGCCCGTGCTGTTTTCAAAACCGTTTCAATCTCTTCCGCTTTCGTCGCATAGCTTGTGACAAAGCGGAGGAACCGTTCGTCCTCTTTAATCTGCTCATCATGCGGCAGGCTTATGCTCTGCGTATACCAAGGGGCCGCGAAGATTTTTGCATTTGAAAACGCGTCAGCAACGCGTTGCGGCACAATCGCAAAGACTTCATTTGCTTCCGTCTTCCACGGCAGACGAACGCCCGGAGTTTTAGCAAATCCCGCGGAGAGCGTTTTCGCCATATCATTCGCGTGACGCGCATTATTGAGCCAATGATCGTGTTCAAGATAAGCGAGCATTTGCGCACCAAACAAGCGGCCTTTTGAGAGCGTGTGACCTGAACGTTTCCGACGGAACTCAAAATCAGCCGCTTTGGCGGGATCGAAAAAGATCACCGCTTCGCACGAAAGCGCGCCATTCTTTGTTGCACCGAAAGACACAACATCAATGCCGGATTTCCATGTGAGTTCAGCTGGCGTGCACCCGAGCGAGACAAGCGCATTGGCAAAGCGCGCACCATCAAGATGCATACCGATCTCATAACGAAGAGCGATTGCCGAGATCGCTTTGATCTCATCAAGCGTATAGAGCGTGCCGCATTCTGTGACTTGTGACAGAGAAATGAGTGAGGGCTGGACCGCTTTAACAACACCACGCGGAAATCTCTTGATCGCGTGCTCGACATCATGCGCGGACATTTTGCCCGCAACGCCACGAATACCGACCAGTTTCGCGCCAGCCGTAAACATTTCCGGCGCACCGCATTCATCATCCGCAATGTGACTTTCCTCATGGCAGAACACCGCCCCCCAGGGCGGGGTGAAAGCCGCCAGCGCAAGCGAATTGGCCGCCGTACCGGTGGCTACCAGAAACATTTTCACCTCGCGCTCGAAAATTTGCCCGAGTCGCGCTTCGGCTTCGCGCGAGAAGCGGTCCGCCCCATAGGAGGCTTCCGGCGCGCTATTGGCAGCCGCAATCGCATCCAAAATCTCGCGCGACGCACCAACCACATTGTCGCTTGCCAGATTGATCATTTCCGCCTCCAAAAACTGCACCTTCAAGACCCTGCGGATAAACGCTTTGGACCTCGCCGTCGCATACGAAAAATAGAGCACCCCACCTCTTGTGCAGGGAATAAAAAAATGCAATTGTCCGAGCAATTAGGACAGTGATGCTGTCCTTTTTGTCCGCGATATTTCTTTTTGTGTTCTTCTAAGGCCGGGTCCGGAATGGTCATGCAGGTAAATAGACTTTCCCGTCTGTCAGTTACCAAGACACTTTCCGGTTTTGGCAAGAAGAAAACGGCCGCCCGCCAAAAGCGGGCCTAGGGCGATCGACGGCACAGTCCCGAGGCGCCCGATAAGGAACGGGTGCAAATCGGGGCGCAACCCTCCTCCTGATACACGCTAAACAGCCCCGAAAAAGTCAAAACGGCCCCTCGAAGGTCCGTTTTTCGGTAATTTTGGCTCAGGAGATGCCGATGGCACGCGTGGAACAAGACCGGACCGACATCCTTCCCGGATCGCTCGAAGCCAAAACACCTATCGTGCGCGACCCCGGCCTGCCCGAGGCCCAAGGGCTCTATGACCCCTCCCTGGAAAAAGACTCCTGTGGCGTCGGCTTTGTCGCGGATATGAAGCGCGGCAAGTCCCATGACGTCGTCGAAATGGGTCTTCAAATTCTGCTCAATCTCGACCACCGCGGTGCAGTGGGTGCCGACCCGAAGGCTGGCGATGGCTGCGGCATGTTGGTGCAGATCCCGCACAAATTCTTAAGCGAAGAGTGCCAGAAGCTCGGCTTCACTCTCCCCGAGCCCGGTCATTATGCCGTGGGCCATGTCTTTTTGCCGCGCAACCCGGAAGGGCGCACACTTTGCGAAACCATCATTGAAAAGGTAGTGGCTGAAGAAGGCCAGACTTTCCTCGGCTGGCGTGATGTTCCGGTTCACACCGCGTGCCTCGGCGAAAGCGTGAAGCCCACCGAGCCTGTACATCGTCAGATTTTCATCGCCCGCAATAAGAACATTGCTGATGTAGATACATTTGAGCGCCGCTTGTTCCTGTTGCGCAAAGTGATCTCAAATACAATTTATAATCTCAACAATCCGGCGACAGCGGGCTTCTATCCCGTGTCACTTTCTGCGCGCACGCTTGTGTATAAGGGCATGTTGCTCGCGACCCAGCTTGGCGATTATTTCCCTGATCTCAAAGACAAGCGTCTTGAATCGGCTGTTGCTCTGGTTCATCAACGCTTTTCAACCAACACATTCCCGACATGGTCGCTCGCGCATCCCTATCGCATGGTCGCGCATAATGGTGAGATCAACACGCTGCGCGGCAATGTGAACTGGATGGCTGCACGGCAAGCCTCTGTTGCCTCACCATTGTTTGGCGAAGAGATTTCAAAGCTCTGGCCAATTTCTTATGAAGGACAATCGGACACGGCGTGCTTCGACAATGCACTCGAATTTCTTGTGCAAGGCGGATATTCACTCGCGCATGCCGTGATGATGCTTATTCCCGAAGCATGGGCGGGCAATCCTTTGATGGATGAGCAACGCCGCGCGTTCTATGAATATCATGCGGCCTTGATGGAACCATGGGATGGGCCTGCGGCGATTGCGTTTACCGATGGTCGTCAAATTGGCGCGACCCTTGATCGCAACGGTTTGCGTCCTGCACGTTATTACGTGACCGATGACGGGCTTGTTGTCATGGCGTCGGAAATGGGTGTGTTGCCCGTTCCTGAAGAAAAGATCGTGACAAAATGGCGCCTGCAACCGGGCAAGATGTTGCTTGTTGATCTTGAAGAAGGCCGCATCGTTTCGGATGAGGAAATCAAAGAGTCACTCGCTAAAGCGCATCCTTATACGGAGTGGGTTGAAGCGACACAGATCGTGCTTGAAGATTTGCGCCCCGTTGAACCGCGCGCAGCACGGACCGATGTCTCACTTCTCGATCGTCAGCAGGCTTTTGGCTACACGCAAGAAGATTTGAAGATCTTGCTCGAACCGATGGGTTCGAAAGGTGAGGAAGCAACAGGCTCAATGGGCACGGATACGCCGATATCGGCGATGTCCGACAAGTCGAAGCTGCTTTACACTTATTTCAAACAGAATTTCGCACAGGTTACGAACCCGCCGATCGATCCAATCCGTGAAGAACTTGTTATGTCGCTCGTGTCCTTTATCGGACCGCGGCCGAATATTTTTGATCGTGAAGGCAATTCACGCCGCAAGCGGCTTGAAGTGCGTCAACCGATCTTGACGAATGGCGATCTCGAAAAGATCCGCTGCATCGGCCACTTCGAAGATTCCTTTGATACCAAGACGCTCGACATCACTTATCCCGTTGAACAAGGTGAAGCCGGAATGCAGGATGCCGTTGATCGCTTGTGCGAACGCGCAGAAGCGGCCGTTAAAGGCACCTACAACATCATCGTTCTTTCGGATCGCATGATCGGACCGGACCGGATTCCGATTCCTGCATTGCTCGCAACAGCGGCAGTGCATCATCATTTGATCCGCAAGGGCTTACGCACGTCTGTCGGCCTTGTTGTTGAAACGGGTGAAGCGCGTGAAGTGCATCATTTCGCTTGTCTTGCCGGTTATGGCGCGGAAGCGATCAATCCCTATCTCGCTTTCGAAACGCTTCATGCGCTTGCAAAGGATATGGGCTTGAAGCTTTCGCCCTATGAAATCGAAAAGCACTATATCAAGTCGATTGGCAAAGGCATTTTGAAGGTCATGTCCAAGATGGGCATTTCGACCTATCAATCCTATTGCGGCGCGCAAATTTTCGATGCGATTGGCCTCTCCGATGAGTTCATCGCGAAATATTTTGCGGGCACGCATTCGCGGATTGGCGGTGTAGGCTTGAGCGAAATCTCACGCGAAACAGTCACACGCCATGCGGATGCATTTGGCACCAATCCGGTGTTGCGCAATGCGCTCGATGTCGGCGGTGAATATGCCTATCGCTTGCGCGGTGAAGCGCATGCCTGGTCGCCGCAATCGGTGGCGCTCTTGCAACATGCGGTGCGTGGCAATGCGCAAGACAAATATCGCGACTATGCGAAACTTTTGAATGATCAAAGCGAACATCTTCTCACCATTCGCGGCCTGTTCCGCATCAAAACGGCTGAAGAAGATGGACGCAAGCCTGTGCCCTTAGAAGAAGTTGAGTCTGCGAAAGATATCGTCAAGCGTTTTGCCACGGGCGCGATGTCCTTTGGTTCGATTTCGCGCGAGGCGCACACAACGCTTGCGGTGGCAATGAACCGCATTGGCGGCAAATCGAATACGGGCGAAGGCGGCGAAGAAGCGGATCGTTTCAAGCCACTGCCTAATGGCGACTCCATGCGCTCGGCGATTAAGCAGGTCGCATCTGGTCGGTTCGGTGTGACGACAGAATATCTCGTCAATTCCGACATGATTCAAATAAAAATGGCGCAAGGGGCAAAGCCTGGTGAAGGCGGACAATTGCCGGGTCACAAAGTTGACTCAACAATTGCCAAAGTGCGTCACTCAACACCGGGCGTGGGATTGATTTCACCTCCGCCGCATCATGACATTTATTCTATCGAAGACTTGGCACAGCTCATTTACGATCTGAAGAACGTCAATCCGGTTGCGAATGTTTCTGTAAAACTTGTGTCTGAAATCGGTGTCGGCACGGTTGCTGCCGGTGTCTCAAAAGCACGCGCGGATCATGTAACGATTTCAGGCTTTGAAGGCGGCACAGGTGCGTCGCCTTTAACATCCATCAAACATGCCGGCAGCCCTTGGGAAATCGGTCTCGCTGAAACGCATCAAACACTCGTGCTCAACAATTTGCGTTCGCGCATTGCCGTGCAAGTTGATGGCGGCATTCGCACTGGTCGCGATGTTGTGGTCGGTGCGCTACTCGGTGCGGATGAATTCGGTTTCGCGACGGCACCGCTGATCGCCGCAGGGTGCATCATGATGCGCAAGTGTCATCTGAACACCTGCCCCGTTGGCGTTGCCACTCAGGATCCCGTTCTGCGCAAGCGCTTTGTCGGCCAGCCCGAACATGTGATCAATTTCTTCTTCTTTGTTGCGGAAGAAGTGCGCGAGATCATGGCTCAACTCGGCTATCGCAAATTCGAAGAGATGGTTGGCCAGATGCAGATGCTTGATCGTGATCGTGCGATCAAGCATTGGAAAGCCAATGGCCTTGATTTCTCGAAACTCTTCTCAAAGCCGCAGGCTATGAGAGCCGAAGACATCCGCCATTCGACGACACAGGATCATCATCTTGAATCGGTTCTCGATCGGACATTGATCGAGAAGTCGAAGGATGCCCTTAACTCGAAAGCCAAGGTTTCAATCGAAGCCTCGATCAAGAGTCTAAACCGCACAACGGGTGCGATGCTTTCGGGTGAAGTGGCGAAGCGTTATGGTTTCAAGGGTCTGCCCGATGACACGATCCATGTGAAACTCAATGGCACTGCGGGTCAAAGCTTTGGCGCGTGGGTCGCACGCGGCGTGACTCTCGAACTTGAAGGCGAAGCGAATGACTATGTCGGCAAGGGTCTCTCGGGCGGACGTTTGATCGTTTATCCGTCGAAGCAAGCAAAAAAGATTGTTCCGGAAGAGTCGATTATTGTCGGCAACACGGTGCTCTATGGCGCCATCGCGGGTGAATGCTATTTCCGCGGTGTTGCGGGTGAACGTTTCGCCGTGCGCAATTCGGGAGCGATTGCCGTTGTCGAAGGCACAGGCGATCATGGCTGCGAATATATGACCGGTGGTATTGTTGTTGTGCTCGGCAAAACAGGGCGTAACTTTGCAGCCGGTATGTCGGGCGGCATCGCCTATGTGCTTGATGAAGATGATAGCTTCACGAAGCGCTGCAACCTCGCAATGGTTGAACTTGAAACCGTTCAGCCTGAAGAGAAAGGTTCGACAGAACCATTCGAATTGATGGCGCATATGACAAGACAAGATGCGGAGCGCTTGAAACTCCTCATCGAAAATCACGCGCGCTATACGGGATCAACCCGCGCGCGCATGATCCTTGATAATTGGGCGACCTATCGAGGCAAATTCAAAAAGGTCATGCCAACAGAATATCGTCGCGCATTGCGTGAATTGATGGCTGAGAACGAGAACCGCCCGCTGGCGGTTGCGGGAGAATAAAATGGGCAAGGTCACAGGTTTTCTCGAGATTGATCGTCGCGACCGCAAATATGGTCCGGCTGCCGACCGCATCCGCAATTACAAGGAATTTGTGATTCCGCTTTCGGAAGAAGCGACGCGCGATCAAGCCGCGCGCTGCATGAATTGCGGCATCCCATATTGCCACAATGGCTGCCCGGTGAATAACCAGATTCCGGATTGGAATGATCTTGTTTATCAGGGCGATTGGGAAGAAGCCGCGCGCAATCTTCATTCGACTAATAATTTTCCGGAATTCACCGGTCGCGTGTGCCCTGCCCCGTGCGAAGCGAGCTGCACACTCAATTTGAATGATCAGCCTGTCACGATCAAAACTATCGAATGCGCAATTGTTGATCGCGCTTTTGCAGAAGGCTGGGTCAATGCTGAACCCGCCCCACGCCTCACAGGGAAGCGCGTCGCGATTATTGGGTCAGGCCCTGCAGGTCTTGCTGCCGCACAACAACTCGCGCGCGCGGGCCATGAAGTTCATGTGTTTGAAAAGAATGCCAAGCCCGGCGGATTGCTGCGCTATGGCATTCCTGATTTCAAAATGGAAAAGCATCTCATTGACCGCCGCGTAAAGCAGATGGAAGCGGAAGGCGTTGTGTTCCATTGCAATGTTCACATCGGCAAAGACAAAGCTGTTGCCGATCTCACCGCTGCCTATGATGCGGTGGTGCTTGCAGGGGGCGCCGAAAAGCCGCGCGATCTTCCAGTACCGGGCCGCGACTTGTCGGGCATCCATTTCGCGATGGATTTTCTGCCGCAACAAAATCGCCGGGTTGGCCATGAACCCTTGAAATCCAACACGCCCATTCTTGCCAATGGCAAACATGTTGTTGTGATTGGCGGCGGCGATACGGGCTCCGACTGCATAGGCACATCAGTGCGCCAAGGCGCTTTGTCTGTGACGCAAATCGAAATCATGACGAAGCCACCGGAGAAGGAAAACAAGCTTCTCACATGGCCGAATTGGCCGATGAAGCTCAGAACATCTTCAAGCCATGAAGAAGGTGCGGAGCGTGATTTTGCTGTCAACACCGTATCTTTCGAAGGTGAAGATGGCAAAGTGACCGCACTCACTTGCGTTCGTGTTGATGACAAATTCCAACCCATTCCCGGCACGGAATTCCAACTGCGCGCTGATCTCGTGTTCTTGGCAATGGGCTTCGTTTCACCAGTGCAAGACGGCATGGTGAAGGATTTAGGCGCCAAGCTTGATGCGCGTGGCAATGTTGCGGCTGATACGGTTCAGTATAAAACAAGTGTCGATAAGGTGTTCGCTTGCGGTGATATGCGCCGCGGTCAATCTCTTGTCGTGTGGGCCATTCGCGAAGGTCGCCAAGCAGCTCATAGCGTTGATAAGCATTTGATGGGCACGACAACACTGCCGCGCTAAGACACGCTCTATAGATGCTCTAGCGCGTCTGCAGCGCTTCAAGCACGCGCCGATTGGGATAACCATCAGGCCTCAATCCGGCGCGTTGCTGAAAATCACGAATAGCGGCGCGGGTGCGCGATCCGATACGACCATCGGGATCTCCCACATCATAACCAAGCCGCGTCAAAGCGCGTTGCAATTCGATACGCTGCGCTAAAGCGAGAAGCGGATCTTCGGTCGGCCATGAGGCGCGAATACGTGCGCCGCCATTTAAAAGATCACCAAGACTTGCGACACCTAGAGCATAAGCATCTGACGCGTTGTAGCGTTTGATCACGCCGAAATTTGACGTCACGAGAAAGACCGGTCCATCCGCACCCGCAGGATAAAAGAGGCTTGCCTGCCCGTCTTGTGGCAATGCGCCGCCATCGGCACGCCTCACACCATATGAAGACCATTCGCTAAATGACGCGTCATGAAGACGATAGTCAAAACCTTTCGGCAACAAAACTTCGAAGCCCCAAGGTTGACCCGCGCGCCACCCATTTTCTTTCAGATAATTCGCGGTTGAAGCGAGCGCGTCGGGAACGGATTTCCAAATATCTTTGTGTCCATCGCCATCAAAATCAACGGCGAAGCGCCAAAAGGATGACGGCATAAATTGAGTCTGCCCCATCGCACCGGCCCATGAGCCTTTGAAATCCGCACGCTTAACATGCTGCTCTTCAAGAATGCGCAAGGCATTGATCAATTCATCACGGAAATAAGTGCCGCGATAGCCAATCGACGCCAAAGTCGCGAGCGAACGGATTACATCTTTGCCACCTGTGTAGCTTCCGAAATTTGTCTCCATGCCCCAGACACCGAGGATGACTGAGCGATCAACGCCGTAACGCGCTTCAACAGCGGCAATGGTCGATTCATTTTCGGAGAGTATGCGGGTACCTCGTTCGATCCGCGCCGCTGACGTTGCCGAAGCGAGATAATCCCAAATCGGTTTCACAAATTCGGACTGCTTTTTGGTGAGAGCGATGACCTCAGTATCCGGCGTCATGCCTTTAAACGCCAAATCAAAAGTCGCCCGCGAAACACCCCGTGCCCGGGCGAGAGGCCAGATCCGCTCGATATAGCCCGCGAAGCGATTGCCCGCTTCGGCTTTGGTATTCACCGGTTTCGACGGAGCAGCCATAACCTGGGGGCTTATGAGGGCAAGACTTGCCAGAATAGCGGAGAGAAAGAGTATCCGTCGCATCGATTTCCGATCTCAAAGGAGTTCGGAAACCAAACTGACCCTATTTGGTTAAATTTGTTTAACCGCGCCGCCGCCCCCATCACTTAGGACGGCCCCGATTTTGGACTTCTGTCCGTTTTTTGCTAGGAGGGGATATGAACACCGCTAGGCGCCCCCGCGCCAGAACCGGATTAAGTCAGGCATGAAACCGATCCGCAAAGCCATCTTCCCCGTCGCCGGTCTCGGCACGCGGTTTCTGCCGGCCACCAAGACCATTCCGAAGGAAATGCTCCCTGTCGTCGATAAGCCGGTTATCCAGCATGTCGTCGAGGAAGCGCGTGCTGCGGGGATCGAACATTTCATTTTCGTCACCGGACGCGGCAAAGGCGCGATCGAAGATCATTTCGATGTTGCGTTCGAACTGAATGCGACGCTCGATCAACGTGGCCGCAAAGCCGATCTTGATCGCTTGAAGCAGGACACACCGCTTCCGGGTCGCACGAGTTTCACGCGCCAACAAGAACCACTCGGCTTAGGTCATGCGGTTTGGTGCGCGCGCGATCTTGTGGGTGATGAACCCTTCGCTGTGCTCTTGCCCGATATGTTGCATGAGGGCGCCACGCCTTGTCTCGCGGATATGATCCGCGAACGCGAGCATCATGGTGGTCAAGTGATTGCTGCCTACGAAGTTCCTGAATCGGAAACACACCGCTATGGTATTCTTGATCTTCAGGGCAAGACAAACGGCGCACCGCAAATCCATGCGATGATTGAGAAACCGCAAAAAGGACAAGCACCGTCAAATTTTGCGATCTCTGGACGATATCTGCTCTCTCCAAAAATTTTTGATATTCTTGAATCTCAGCCGCGCGGCGCGGGTGGAGAAATTCAATTGACCGATGCAATGGTCAGTTTGATGCGTGACGAACCGTTTCATGCGCATCTGTTTCGTGGTCATGTTTATGATACCGGCCACCAACTCGGTTTTCTTACAGCCAATATTGCTTATGCGCTCAAACGTCCTGATCTCGCGCAGGAATTGCGGCTTATCCTGAAAGATCTGTTGTAAATTATGACTCTCCCAAACGCTGATCATCCCGCGCTTGCTTCGGCCCTTCGTACCATTGATACGGAAGGCGAAGGACTGGCTCAACTCGCTGAAGCATTACGCGGCTCTTTGGGTAATGCGTTCACCCAAGCAATAGATAAAATCATCAACGCACCGGGCCGTGTGATTGTATCGGGCATGGGTAAATCCGGTCATGTCGGTCGCAAGATTGCGGCGACATTGGCATCAACGGGAACGCCGGCGCATTTCGTTCATCCAAGTGAAGCCAGCCATGGCGATCTCGGCATGATTCAAGATGATGATGTCATCATCGCAATGTCATGGTCAGGTGAGTCCGCTGAGCTTGCTGACATTGTTGCTTACGCCAATCGCTTCAATGTTACGTTGATCGCACTCACATCGAATGCCGAAAGCGCACTCGGCAAAGGCGCTCACATCTGCCTTACATTGCCGAAAGCCAAAGAAGCCTGCCCGAACGGATTAGCGCCCACAACATCAACAACGATGCAGCTTGCAATGGGTGATGCGATTGCAATCGCGCTTCTCGAAAGCCGTGGTTTTACGCCGAGCGATTTCCGTCGCTATCATCCGGGTGGAAAATTAGGTGCGCAATTGCGCCAAGTGCGCGCCATCATGCATTCGGGTGATCGCTTGCCGCTTGCCAAGCCAACAGACAGTATGGCCGATGCGGTTGTGACCATCAGCTCGAAAGGCTTTGGCTGTGTGCTCGTGATTGATGCACAAGGTCATCTTGCCGGACTCGTGACTGACGGTGACTTGCGTCGTCATATGTCACCAGAGCTTTTAAGTCGGTCTGTTGAATCGGTGATGACGCGTAATCCGAAAACGGTTCCGCCGGAAACGCTTGTCGCCGAAGCATTGGAAATTATGGAAAGCCGTAAAATCAGCTCGCTGGTGATTGTTGAGAACCAGCGTCCGGTCGGTTTAATTCATCTACTTGATTTGTTGCGCATCGGCGCAGCGTAAAAAAATCAAACCCAGCCTTGCAATTCCCGCAAGACGACGGATTGGATAACATCCAGGCCGAGCTCTGAATCATTTAGGCAGGGCACATAGGCGAATTTCTCACCGCCATGATGCATGAAATGTTCGCGATTTTCGCCTTCGATTTCCTCAAGCGTTTCGAGACAATCCGCGGCAAAGCCCGGCGCAATCACCAGCACCTTCTTAATGCCTTTTTCTGGCAATTCACCCATCGTATCGATCAGATAAGGTTTCAGCCATTCTTCATTTCCGAAGCGTGATTGAAAGCAAACCATGAATTTTTCTTTTGGCAACTGCAGCGCTTCACGCAGCAACCGGCCGGTCTTCATGCATTGGCAATGATAGGGGTCACCCTTCAGCAGATATGATTCTGGAACACCGTGGAACGAGGTCACGATCATATCGGGCTCAAAATCGATCTCGGCTTTTTTTGCCTGAATCGTTTTCGCAAGCGCATCGATGTAAACGGGATCATCATGCCATGGCGGGGCAACGCGAATGGTGGGTTGCCACCGCATCTCCATCAAGGATTCAAACGCTTTGTCGCATGCTGTTGCTGATGTTGCTGCGCAAGATTGCGGATAAAGGGGCACGAGCAAAATGCGATCGCACCCTGCGGCTTGCAACGCCTTCAAGCGATCATGTGTCGAGGGATTACCGTAACGCATGCCCCAATCGACGATGAGGCGATCGTCCATTGCGGCCAATCTCTCCGCAAGCTTTTGCGCTTGGGACCGGCTGATGGTTTTGAGCGGGCTTTCATTCAGCTCTTTATTCCAGATGGAATCATAGTCCTTGCCTTTGCTGCCAGGACGAACGGTCAAAATGATCAGATTAAGAATCGGCCACCACAACAAACGCGGCACTTCGATGACGCGGCGGTCAGAGAGAAATTCTTTGAGGTAACGCCGCATCGACCAATAATCCGTCGCGTCCGGCGTACCGAGATTGAGAAGCAGGACACCGATCTTACCCGCATTCACGCGGGGGTGGTCGGATGGCAGGCGGATGTCCGCACGGCGGGCGGCGGGGCGGAACATCGCGGTCATCAGCAAGCCTCTTCAAAAGAACCAATGGCAAGGTTACGATCCATAAAGCGTCCCGGATTGCGGGAGAAGCTTAAAATCGGCTTGTTGGGCGGCTCAATCTCTCAAAATTGCGCGTGAGGGCGAAGACAAGGATTGCGCGTTCGCCCGCTTCGCGCTAGCCGAAAGAGACTGATTTCAAGGATTGACCTCATGGCCAAGCGCGGCATCAATTTCCGAAACGTCTCGACGCTGATCAGCGTCGCCATTCTTGTCGGTGTCGAGTTTTTGGGCGTCGCTGTCGCCGCCGGATGGGCGCTGGCAGGCCTTTTTGGCCTGAGCCAGACGCTTGAAACCGTCCTGATGACCGCTTTTGGCGCCATTGCTGTTTATGCCCTCCTCGTCTTCATGCGGCGGGCGATTGAGGTGGAACCCCTCCGCGGCTAATTTTGTAATGTTATAACATTACATTTTTCTGGAGCCCGTTGCGTGTCGATGCTAGAAGGGCATCGAAAGCGGGCCACCCATGACTGCTCATTCTCATCACCCCCATGTTTCGTACGATCATCATCATGCGCATGATCATGATACCGGCCCGGCTGTGTCGGCGAGCAACGTTAGCTTGTTGCGCCTCTCGGCCCTCACGCGGTGTGCCGGAGCCCTTTGCCTTCTGATCCCACTCTGGGTTGCCGTGCTTTTGGTGGTCGGGTCATGAGCGCGCTCAAGTCTCCGATTGCACTCTCGGATTTGACGCTGGGCTATGATCGGCATCCGGCCGTCCACCATGTGAGTGGCCATTTTGCAGAAGCAAGTCTTACGGCGCTTGTCGGGCCGAATGGTGCTGGCAAATCCACATTGATCAAAGCGCTTGCGGGCGTGCTCGGTCCTCTTGGCGGCACATGCGCGATCGATCCTTCTCTAAGGCGCGCTTATCTTCCGCAACTTGCCGAAATTGATCGATCCTTTCCGATCAGCGTCGGTGACTTTGTCGCGATGGGCCTATGGTCGAAAATCGGCGCCTTGCGCGCACTGCCCGCCTTGGGTCCGCATCGGATTACTGATGCGCTTGCAACAGTTGGCCTTATCGGATTCGAACATCATCTCGTTGGCACATTGTCAGGCGGGCAATTTCAACGTGCGCTCTTCGCACGTTTGATGTTGCAAGATGCCTCGATCATTCTCATTGATGAACCCTTCTCCGCGATTGATAGCGCAACGGTTGACGATTTGATGCAGTTGATTATGCGCTGGCATCGCGAAGGTCGTACGATCATCACCGTGTTGCATGATCTGGCTCTCGTCAGAACCTATTTTCCAGAGTGCCTCCTCTTAGCTCGTGATGTGATCGCTTGGGGCAAGACGGAAGATGTTTTGACTGAAAACAATCTCACTGCCGCTCGTCAAAAAATCGAAGCCCCCGATCCGCATGCACCGCTCTGTGAGCATGCCGCATGATCACCGCAAATTTTCTTTATAATGCGCTTGTTGCACCCTTTGTCGAATTCTCGTTTATGCGACGCGCACTTATCGGCGCGTTCGCGCTTTCAATCGGCACCGGTCCCGTCGGTGTTTTTCTGATGCTGCGTCGGATGAGCCTTCTCGGCGATGCTATGGCCCATGCCATTTTGCCGGGCGCAGCGATTGGATATCTCTTTGCAGGTCTATCGCTTGGGTTCATGACGGCGGGCGGCTTAGCAGCAGGCATGATCATCGCCCTTGCTGCGGGTCTTGTTTCACGGTTCACAGTGTTGAAAGAAGATGCGTCACTCGCTTCGTTTTACCTTATTTCATTGGCGGCAGGCGTTGTGATTGTTTCGCTCAAAGGATCAAATGTCGATCTGTTACACGTCTTGTTCGGATCAATTCTCGCGCTTGATGATGCAACATTGATTTTATTGGCCACCGCATCAAGCATCAGTCTTCTCGCACTTTCCGTGATGTTCCGCGCGCTTGTCCTTGAAAGTGTTGATCCGACTTTTGCACGGTTGATGAATGCCGGTGGCTCCTTCACCAATATTCTGTTTCTCTCTCTTGTTGTGATCAATCTTGTCGCCGGCTTTCATGCCTTGGGCACATTACTCTCTGTCGGCTTGATGATGCTCCCTGCTTTCGCCGCACGATTTTGGACTGAAAAATTATCATTACTTATGATCGTAACCGTGGGCTTTGGTTTCCTCTCAAGCATCATGGGCATCATCGCTTCATATCATCTCAATACGCCAACGGGACCGACCATCATTCTTGCAAGTGGCGGGCTTTATCTGGCCTCACTTCTCTTCGGTCAGCAAAGCGGCATGATTTTAAAAATCATGCGCCGTCCTCATTTTGCGCGGTGAGTGGAGAATAAAATCCATGCGTCATGGCCTTCACATCATGAGCGTGATCCTCCTCATGATTATCGGAGTTATTCCCAGTAGTGCCGGTGAAAGACTCAAAGTCGTTACAAGTTTTTCAATCCTTGCCGACATCACGAAAGCCATCGGCGGTGAAACTGTTGATGTTGAGAGTCTGATTGAAGCAGGTGCTGACGCTCATATGTTCGAACCACGTCCGACCGATATCAAGCGCATCTCTGATGCCGATCTCATCATCATGAATGGATTGGGATTTGAACCTTGGCTTGACCGTTTCAAACCATCATCCGGTAAAACGTCTCTAAGAGTCGTAGCCTCAGAGGGAATCGTGCCCCTTGCTTTTGATCATCAGGATCATTCAGATCATAGCGACTCAGACCATGGAATTTTTGATCCCCATGCGTGGCAAGATGTAAGCAATGTCAGGCTTTATGCACGAAACATTGCCACCGCTTTGAGTTCTCGTGATCCGGATCACCGCGCGCTCTATGATGAACATCTCGCCCGCTATGATGCAGCCCTTCTGAAACTCGATCAGGATATTCGGACGGCGATTGCCGCCATTCCTCCGACGCGTCGCAAGCTTGTCACTACACATGATGCGTTTGGCTATTTTGAACGCGCCTACGGGATTAAGATGATTGCCCCGCTCGGGATAGCACCTGAAGCTCAACCCTCAGCCAGAGATCTGGCCCGTATCATCCGGCAGATCCGCGCGGAGGCCATTCCGGCGATCTTCCTTGAAACCATGATCGATCCCCGCCTTGCCCAGCAACTCGCTGCCGAATCGGGGGCAAAAATCGGCGGAACGCTTTATTCGGACACGCTATCCGCAAAAAATGGTCCGGCGGGGACTTACATCACGATGATGGAAACCAATATAAGGGCTCTGACTGACGCGCTCGCCCCTTAAGAGCCGCCCCTTCTTTCCGCCCTTGTGGAGCATCCTATGTCCGAGAAGATCCCTGTTACCGTGCTCACCGGCTATCTCGGCGCCGGCAAGACGACCTTGCTCAACCGCATTTTGACCGAGCCGCATGGCAAAAAATTCGCTGTGATCGTCAATGAATTCGGCGAGATCGGAATCGACAATGATCTTGTTGTCGGTGCGGATGAAGAAGTCTTCGAAATGAATAATGGCTGCATCTGCTGCACGGTGCGCGGCGATCTCATTCGTATCATCGAAGGGCTGATGAAGCGCAAAGGGAAATTCGATGCGATCATTGTCGAGACGACAGGTCTCGCTGACCCTGCCCCCGTGGCGCAGACCTTCTTCGTTGACGAGGATGTATCCTCAAAAGCGCGGCTTGATGCCGTCGTGACAGTTGTTGATGCGCGTTGGCTTAAGGAGCAATTGCATGATGCACCAGAAGCCAAGAACCAGATTGCTTTTGCTGATGTGATCATCATCAACAAGACTGATCTTGTTAAGCCGGAAGAATTGGCTGACGTTGAGCGTCAAGTGCGTGCGATCAATGCCTATGCGACGATCCATAAGACCGTGAAATCGTCCGTTCCTCTTGATGCGGTTCTCGGCAAAAATGCGTTCGACCTTGATCGCATTCTCGATATCGCACCGGAGTTCTTGGAAGATGTGCATGTCCATCATGACACGAGCGTGAAATCGATTGCGCTCAATATTCCGGGTGATATCGACCCCGATAAATTCATGCCTTGGATTTCCGAATTCACACAGAAGGAAGGCCCCAATATTCTGCGCTGCAAAGGCATTCTCTCCTTCAAGAATGAGCCGAAGCGCTTTGTCTTCCAGGGCGTACATATGATCCTTGATGGCGATTTGCAGCGTGAATGGAGGCCGGACGAAGTGCGGCAATCGAAGATGGTTTTTATTGGCCACAAGCTTGATCGCTCAGCAATCGAGAAGGCTGTCGAGGCCTGCCGCGCATGAATGATGCGTCGCAATCTCTGACAACGCGTGTCGAGTCTCTGAAAGTAGGCGCGCATGTAATTCATGCAAGCTTTCTGAATGATGAGCCTCTGCTCGCTTTGGCAGATGGTCGTATTCTCATCGGCGAACAGACACTCACGCCGCATGGTGAAAATGCCATCCTAGTTGCCACGTCCGATTCTACGCGCCTTGTAACCGGCGGTGATGACGGCAAGGTTTTTTCGATTACGTCTTCAGATGCCGTTGATCAAATCGGCGATGAAAAAGGCCGATGGATTGACGCTGTCGCTCTTGGTCCTTCGCAAAGTGTGGCATGGTCAACAGGTAAAAAAGTTATTGCGCGTGATGGCAAAGGCCAAACTAAAGAATGGACCGCACCCTCAACAGCGCAAGGTCTCGCCTTCACACCCAAAGGATATCGTCTGGGCATTGCGCATTACAATGGCGCGAGTTTCTGGTTTCCAAACACAGAAGGCAAGCCTGAATTCCGTGAATGGAAGGGCTCGCATCTCGATATTACTTTTTCACTCGATGGACGCTTTGTTGTCACATCCATGCAGGAAAATACATTGCATGGTTGGCGTCTTGCCGACGGCAAAGACATGCGCATGTCGGGATATCCGTCAAAAACGCGCAGCTTATCCTGGTCGCATGATGGCTATTGGCTTGCAACGTCGGGCGCAGATGCCGCCGTCATATGGCCCTTTAAAGATAAAGACGGCCCCATGGGGAAAGCACCGCGTGAATGCGGTGTACGCCACGCAAAAGTTTCAAGTGTTGCTTTTCATCCACGCGCGCTTGTTGTAGCGATTGGCTATGAAGATGGATGTATTCTTCTGTGCCGCCTTACCGATGCCGCAGAACTTCTCGTACGCGCCGCTCATAAGGATGATGGAAAAATCACATCCATGGCGTGGGACAAAACCGGCGCGCGGATGATCTTCGGATCAGAGAATGGATCGGCAGGAGTTTTGACCCTGCCGTAAAATCAAATCGCCAAGTGAACGGCTGAAGCCTTACAGGCCCGCATCAACGAGTCATCCAGCGTTGCCAATGGCGCACGCATGCGCTGCGCCAATTCGAGATAGGCGGCATCATAGACTGTCAATTGATATAGATCGGCAAGAGCAACAGTAGCATTCCAGATTTCGTCGAAATCAGCACGGTCAATTACAATATCAAGACTTCTCAATTTCATAAGCGCATGACTCCGCATCACTGTCGAAATGCGCCCCCTCTTCACGGCAACAGAAAGACTATTGGCAACCTCATAAGGCCAAAGACTTGGTACGAACGCGCCATTTATTGAAATTGTTTCGTATAGTGATGCCGTAGCAGCGTCACGCTCGTCATCAAGAAGAAAGGCAAGTGTCGCCGATGTGTCGAGAACCAAGCTCACCGACGCCCCTCATCGCGATAAGATTTCCATTCGTTCCAATCAAATTTGCCAAGCTTCATTCCCTTCGCCATCTGTCGGAACTCCTCGACGAGGACTTTCGCCTCCTCGGGCGTCCGCTTTTTGCTGACCGAACTTTCCGCCACAAGGCGGGCCACCGGTTTGCCATGGCGCGTCACGACGACTTCCTCGCCCTGCTCAACGAGGTCGAGCAAAGTCCCGAATTTGTTCTTGGCTTCAAAGGCTGAAAACTGACGCATAAAGAACCCCTAATTTAAGCTAGCTTAAGCTAGCTTAAATTTTCTCGCATATCAACGAAAAAGGCGGGCTTTGCAGCCCGCCCAAATTCAAGTTCGATGCTTGAACTCTCTGTTATCGCACGAGAATGTTCCGGAATTGCCACGGATCATTCTCGTCCAGATCTTCGGGGAAGAGGCCCGGACGGGCAACAAGAGGCGTCCAATCGGTGTAATGACCTTCAACCGGTCCAAGATAGGGCATCTGCACTTCGAGGCAGCGGCGGAAGTCGAGATCATCCGCTTCGACAATACCGGCATTCGGATTTTCAAGCGCCCACACCATGCCGGCGAGAACGGCTGATGTAA
>CAWUMH010000020.1:0-20601 GCA_963923565.1 uncultured Alphaproteobacteria bacterium | reverse complement strand
ACGGTTTTGTAAACCGTAGGTCACCTGTTCGAGTCAGGTAACCGGCACCATTTTTCAAAGCGTTGGCTTTTTCCTTACCGCTTCACCCGCTCCCATTTCGCAGATTTTTCGGAAGCGAAAAAGGCATCGATGATGCGCATGGTTTCAACCGCATCGCGTTGATCAAAGCGTAAAGGTTTACCGGTGCGGATCGCTTTGCCAAACGCTTCCGCCTGCAACTGATATTGATCGGCAATCGGCATATCGATCACTTCAGGCGCCTTGCCACGGATCGACAACGTAAATCGGTTAGGGTGATCCGGCGGTGCGTTGACGGGAATTTCAACTTCTATCGTGCCCTTCTCGCCCAAGATCACTGTGCGCTGGTAAGGCGCGCCTTGTGTGGCCACGGTGAAAGAGAGATGACGCCCTTCACCAAAATCGGCAAGACCACTCATCAAGCGATCCGTTTTGAAATCAGGATCGCGATCAAACACACCGGTGACCCTTTTCGGATCCGCACCAAACACAAAGCGCGCGAGCGTGATCGGATAGCAACCGATGTCATAAAGCCCACCACCGCCGATCTTGGATTGATTGCGCACATTTTTAGGGTCGGTGAGATGATAAGAGAACAGCATATTCACGGCTTCAAGACGACCGAGCTTGCCTGCGCGAATGAGTTTCTCAATCGCCAGCCATTGCGGATTGAAGCGCACCATAAAGGCTTCAGCGATCAGAATATTTTTCGGCGCTTTTAAAAGCAGCTTGGCTTCTTGCGCATCAAGCGCGATCGGCTTTTCACAGAGCACATGTTTGCCCGCGCGTGCGGCTTGCAGCGTGAGCGGCACATGAAGATGATTAGGGAGCGGATTATAGATCGCTTCAATCGTGGGATCCGCGAGCAGATCCTCATAAGAGCCATAGGCTTTGGAAATACCGAGCGCCGCAGCGGCTTTGACAGCACGTGCTTTGTTGCGCGAGGCCAAGGCCACAATCTCGATATCCTTGCTCTTCAGCATGCCCGGAATGACTTTTTCGACGCCGATCTTCGCGGTCGACAAAATGCCCCAACGTACCGGTTTCATGCGCGCGTCCCTCTGCTTGCAGGGGGCAAGGGCCCGGTTGATTGTCCCGGCGCCCGCCCCGACTTTCCCATAGCGTAAAAGCCGATTAAAAGGCTTAAAGACGTTGAACACAATGCCCATCCGGCCCCCGGACGCGGAGACCCTCAAAATGACCGCCCGACCGAGCCTCTCTTTCGTGACCAGCGATACCGAGGAAGCGATCAACGCCGCACGGCATTTACGCGCCCGCTATGGTGAAGTCGCGCCCGAACAGGCTGAGATTATCATTGCGCTCGGTGGCGATGGCTTGATGCTCTCATGTCTTCATCGCTTCATGGGCGCGTCTAAACCGATTTACGGCATGAATCGCGGGTCGGTCGGGTTCTTGATGAATGATTATGCTGAAGATGGACTCTATGAACGTCTTCACGCGGCTGAGCGGAGCGTTGTCTATCCGCTTTTGATGACGGTAACCGATTTACACGGGCATCAGCATTCCGCGCGCGCGATCAATGAAGTCTCGGTTTTTCGCCAATCGCATCAAGCGGCTAAATTGCGTTTGTCTGTCGATGGGCGCTCGCGGCTTGATGAATTGATTGCCGACGGCATCCTTGTCGCAACGCCTGCGGGATCGACCGCTTATAATCTCTCGGTGAACGGACCGATCCTCCCTTTGAACGCACCGATGCTTGCTTTGACACCGATCTCACCTTTCCGTCCGCGTCGTTGGCGTGGCGCGCTTTTACCGGACACCGCAAAAATCGGCATCGAAATTATCGAAGCGGATAAAAGACCGGTCAACGCTGTTGCTGATCACTCAGAGTTTCGCTCGGTGAAAAAAGTGGAAGTCTCAATTGATCGCAGCATCGATCTCATCATGCTGCATGATCCGGGGCATTCTCTCGATGAGCGGATTTTACGCGAGCAATTTGGCGCTTAAAATCATTTACGCTGCAAGACGCTCTTGAGACGGTTGAGGATCATTGATCGCGTCAGTCGCGTCAATCGCTTCAATCAAATCATCAACGAGAATATCAGCCAATCCCGCCTTGCGTGCGATGGAGCGAATGAGCCCGGGATTATGTGTATTGAGCGCATGTTCGATCGCCTGTGAAGGAAGAGACGACGCTCTCGCCAGAAGCATAATCGCAACCTCTTTCGCGCCGGAGCGAAACGCCTGAAACAAAAGATTCGGCGTGATTTGATTTAATTGCGCGAGAGCGTCGACATAATAACGGCGTATAGAGGCAGGTGATGACCACAGAAGTGTGATGATCCTCGTCTCCTGTGTTGTCGTCTGATCGCTTCGCGCGGCAATCCATTTAAGACGCGCAACAAGAAGCGCTTTCCAAATGGCAGGATCGGTTTCATGGCGCTCTTCAAGCGCGAGCATGATCTCGGCATCCGCGCCGTGCCGTTCAAGCATACCGAGCAAAGAGAAATCGGGGATCGAGATCTCTTTGTTGAGCAAGAGAACAAGGCTCACATCGCGATCATCGATTTCGGACAATGCGGCAGCCACTGGTGCTGTAAGAGCGGGCGATGAGGCTAGCGAGAGATGACAAAACACATTACCGATACCCACAAGATCAACAAGCGCATCTATGGTCATATAGGGAACCAATGCTTTTAAGTTTTCAGCAGCCCGAAAAGCCGCCTGTCCATCATCATTGCTCATTGTCAATCCCCTCCGTGAGAAGCGTATCATCCACAACCGGATTGATGAGAGGCTGCTTAAGATCAATAGGCACAATCTGCTTTTTCTTATACGGCGCGCTCAAAGGCTGAACTGGTTCGGCTTGTTGCGCAACACCAGAGAGAAGATCAATCGGGCCTATATTGCGGAAGAGACTATAAAGCGCAGGTCCATCAGGATGCGCAAAAGCCAAGGGAGGAAAGGGATCTTCGGTTGGTACATCGCCCTTCGCCGCTTCTGCTTTTTTGTGAAGCTCCGCAACAAGAGTTCTCAATTCTGAAATGCTGCGCGCATGTCCTTTATTATCGAAGAATAAGGACGGATTAGATCGCGCCGCATCCGGAAAAATTGTAGACGCTGCTTCATCAGGTGTCGATGCAGACCGACGAATAGTCTCCGTCGCCCCCTGAACGCCAAGAAGATGAGCGAGATATAAATCTTCCGCACTTGGTTTGCGGCCAAAATTTTGCTGCAATGCTTCGCCATTTGATTGCGTGAGCGCGCCAGCAAGAAGACTCGAAATTTTTGGATCAGATCGCAAATTCAAAATAGCGATCCGCATTTTTGGATCGGGCACCTCATAATGCCCCGGCCTTGTTTCAATGATCGATTGACTGAAACGGCCGAGGCCGAGCTTCGGTCCCGCCTCTTTCAACGTGCCGAGCCATGTCTGTTCAACAAATTGAAACAAACCTTCAGCGGTGGACCGTGATGCTCGCGCTTTCGGATCAAGCGCGGATTCACGACGCGCGGTTTTAACGAGATAAGAAAAATCAGCGCCACTTTTCTGCGCGCCCTCTTTGATCGCGCCAATCACCGCGCCATCCGGCGATTTGCTGCCCTCCGGCGGCGCTGGCGGCGTCGTGAACAGCGAGATCATGAGATTCCTCCATTAAAACCTGAGGTTGAGCATAAGAAATTATGGTGAATAAATCGTAAAGATTGTTAAGGGGTGCACTACTCGGCCGCGGTCGCGCTACCCCGCAATCACCGCATGATTGACTTCAACGGCGCAGATCAGGCAGAGCTTTTACTATGAAACTATGGCGTCTTGCCCTCGGTCTTGTTGCATTATGGTTTTTTTCCACGCTCGCGCTTGTCGCACGCGCGCAGGAAACTGTTGTGCTGTCGGATTTGGCTCTGGTCGCCCATCTTGAAGGCGATAAAGCCCCCATCACAACCGGCCTCGTCTGGCGCGTTTATGCCGACCCTACGGATGGCACCCCGGCGCGCTTCGTCATCGATAGCCAGGACGCCGCGCCCACCCTCAGACTTCAACCCGGCGCTTACATCATTCATGTCGCTTACGGCTTTTCAGGCACCACACGACGCGTTGTGCTTGGCGCGCAAGCCTTGCGTGAAGATGTCATCATCAGCGCAGGCGCTTTGTCGCTCTCGGCAACTGTAAGCGATGCGCCCATTCCCGCGGATCGCGTGAGCTTCTCTATTTATGTTGCGGTGGGTACGGATCCCGAAGGGCGATTGATTGCCGACAAAATTAAACCCAATGTCATTGTGAGATTGCCTGTAGGCGTCTACCGCATCGTGTCGCGCTATGGTGACACAAACGCCATTGCGAGTTCTGATATAAAAGTTGAGCCTGGCAAACTCATCGAAGCGAGTTTACGTCATCGTGCCGCAACCGTCACATTAAAGCTCGTCAACAAACTCGGAGGCGATGCTTATGCGGGAACGACTTTCAGCGTGCTGACACCGGGCGGCGACACGATCCGTGATCTCGTCGGCGCATTTCCGTCACTCATTCTTGCTGAAGGCGAATATATTTTAATCGCCCGTAATGGCGGCCGCATCTTCACAGAAGAGTTTAAAGTGCGGTCGGGGTTCGACCAGGATGTCGAAATCCTCGACCGCTGATTAACCACCACCCTTATTCAGCAGCGAGACGCTTTTGATCCGGCGGAATGGCTTCTGACGACAATGTTGTTAAAGCTTCTGCAAGAGTGACGACCTGTTGATCTGGTGATCCCAAACGGCGGATAGACACTGTTTTCTCTGCCGCTTCTTTGCGACCGACAACAAGAAGTGCTGGAACTTTCGCAAGCGAATGTTCACGCACTTTATAGGTGATCTTTTCGTTACGCAGATCGGTCTCCACGCGGAGACCCGCATTTTGCAATTGTGCTGCAACATCGCGCGCATAATCATCGCCATCATTTGTGATGGTGGCCACAACCACTTGCGTCGGTGCGAGCCATAGCGGGAAATGCCCCGCGAAATGCTCGATAAGAATACCGGTGAAGCGTTCCATTGATCCGCAGATCGCGCGATGGATCATAACGGGAACCGTCTTTGATCCATCTTCTGCAATATAAAAGGCACCGAAACGCTCAGGCAGATTGAAGTCGACCTGCGTTGTACCGCATTGCCAGTCGCGACCGATGGCGTCACGCAACACATATTCGAATTTCGGACCGTAGAACGCGCCCTCGCCCGGATTGATCGATGTCTCAATCGCGCCGCCCGATTGTTCTTTGATTTGTTCGAGCACGTTCATCATCACGCTTTCCGCGCGATCCCAGAGCGCATCGGAACCGACGCGTTTCTCGGGCCGCGTTGAAAGCTTCACAACGATTTTGTCGAAGCCAAAATCCTTATAGGTCGTCAAAATCAGATCATTGATCGCGAGACATTCGGCCGCCATCTGCTCGTCTGTGCAGAAAATATGCGCGTCATCTTGGGTGAATCCCCGCACGCGCATCAATCCATGCAATGCACCGGAGGGCTCATAGCGATGAACGGCACCGAATTCAGCAAGACGCAAAGGGAGATCGCGATAGGATTTCAAACCATGTTTGAAGATCTGAACATGGCCGGGGCAATTCATCGGCTTCAACGCAAAGACGCGTTGTTCGGCATCCTGATCTTCAGGGTTCATATAAGCATGCGCGCTTTTCACCGCGAACATGTTCTCCTGATACCAACCCCAGTGCCCTGATGTCTCCCAGAGCGATTTATCAAGAAGCTGCGGTGCGTTCACTTCATCATAGCCGAGGCGCGACAAACGACGACGCATATAATTCGTAAGCGATTGGAAAAGCGTCCAGCCCTTTTTATGCCAGAACACCGTGCCCGGTCCCTCTTCCTGAAAATGGAAGAGGTCCATCTCGCGGCCCAAGCGACGATGGTCGCGCTTCTCGGCTTCTTCGAGCTGATGGAGATAGGTGTCGAGCTCATCCTTCTTGGCAAAAGCCGTCGCATAGATGCGAGTTAGCATTGGCCGCGTTGAATCACCGCGCCAATAAGCACCCGCCACTTTCATCAATTTGAACGCATCGCCGATCTTTCCGGTCGATGTCATGTGAGGGCCACGGCAGAGATCGAACCAGTCACCCTGCTTGTAAACTTTCAGATCCTCACCCGCCGGAATCGCATCGACGAGTTCGACCTTGAACGCTTCGCCCTTTTTCTCGAAAAGATCGCGCACCGCGTCACGCGTCCAGACCTCTTTGGTAAAAGGGGCGTCGCGCGCGATGATCTTTTTCATCTCCGCTTCGATGGCGGGAAAGTCCTCCGGGGTGAACGGCGTCTCGCGGTAGAAATCATAATAGAAGCCATTTTCGATCACGGGACCGATCGTGACTTGCGTGCCCGGCCAGAGCGACTGCACGGCTTCAGCCAACACATGGGCGCAGTCGTGCCGGATCAGTTCGAGAGCACGCGGGTCGTCGCGGCCGAGAAATTCGATTTTCGCATCCTTGGAAATCGGATCGGCAAGATCGGTCACGATCCCGTCGAGCGCCATCGCGACCGTCCGTTTCAGCAGCGAGGGGGAAATGCCCTTGGCGATATCAACGCCCGTCACACCCGGTTCAAATTCACGGCGTGCACCATCGGGAAATGTTAGATGAATCATCGGCTCGTCTCCTTGCTCACTCCTGCGAACGACGCAGGTAAGCCAAACCGGATTCCGATTTCGTTAACGCGGACTCCGATCGCCGGCTTCAATCGGATCGCAACGATAGGCCGGACCGGAATTTGTTCCACGCCATCGACCATAGAGCCACGGTCTATACCAGCGGGCGGAGAGTGGCAATTCATCAGGAACGAGGTCGAGTCCGGAGGTGCCCCAAGGGTTACACCGGCATAAACGCGCAAGACCTACCCAACCGCCCCGCCAGAGACCATAGCGGGAAATGGCCTCATCCATATAATGAGAACAAGTTGGTAAATGCCTGCAATGTCTACCTAAAAAGGCTGATAATGTCAGCTGATAGGCGCGGATAAGGATGCGCGCAATAAGTGCTGGTAACCCTATTATTCGTTTCGCAGTTGCGAGAGGTTGCATTGACCTTAACAACCTCTTAAAACACCGGCCAATACGGCGGCTGAAGCCGCGGCCAGAGACAGATGGATGTCATTTGCTTTTCTGACGTTTTGCGCACGGCGCACCGTTTCAATTCTCGCGATGAGTTCTATCGCGATTCTGGGGGCAGTGCTCGGCCAATCTGATGTGTCAGCAGCCGAACGGCCTAATCCCGGTTGGCTCGTATCGGTTAATGGCAAGTCGATTGTGACCCCGTCCTTTCCGGGATCCGAACATTTCAGCTTCATCAGCTTTCCGGCAAGCAGCGTTGCGAGCCCCAATCTCTCGGACCATTTGATTGGTCAGGACGATAGTCTGAGCCTTGTGCTGTTCAGCCCGAACCCGGCCCTCTCGATCGGGGCTATTGGCCGCTATGATCCGAACCATTCGACTTTTGACACATTTGCGGGTCCGAATAAAAAATGGTCGGTGGAACCGGGCGTATTTGCGGAATATTGGGCAAGCCCAGATCTCCTGCGTATTCGCGGCGAATTGCGACTGGGCGCATCCGGCGTCACGGGGATGACCGGTGATCTTGGCGCCGATTTCGTTCAACGCATCGGCAAATTTGTGATTTCGGCTGGTCCTCATGTCGGCATGAGCGGCATCGACTATACAAATGCCCGTTATGGCGATGTGGGATCAACTTATGTTCCAGGCGATACGATTGGTGCGCGCAGCTTTGGTGCGACGGGCCACGTGAAATTTGCCGCAGGCCGGAACTGGTCGACCTCATTTTATGCCAATTATGATCGGGTTATGGCCTCAGGCAGTGAAAACCAGAAAAATCCCAATGCGAACGGATTTAACGACGAAGTCCGCGTGGGCGCGTCCTTTAATATGAATTTCATGGCTCCGGCCCATTAAGAGCCACTTTCCCAAAGTCGCCAATCAGGACGCTGCCTGATGTGCCTCGATTTGATCGAGCGCCTTAACCACGGCATCGAATGTCAAAAGGGTTGAGGCGTGCCGCGCTTTGTAGTCCCGCACCGGCTCGAGCACGGCGAGATCAGCCCAATTGCCAGTCGGTGCGGGGCCATTTTCCTTCAGCATCGCCCGCATCTGCTCGCGCAGTACCCGCAACTCGTTCGGGGTGGTTCCGATAACATGCCGCGCCATAATTGATGAAGAGGCCTGCCCCAGCGCACAGGCTTTCACATCATGGGCGAAATCAACGACATGGCCATCTTTAACTGAAAGATCGACCGTCACCGTCGATCCGCACAGCTTTGAATGCGCCGTGGCGCTCGCGTCCGGATGGGCAAGCCGTCCCTGCCGCGGAATATCAGCCGCGAGCTCTAGGATCCGCTTATTGTAAATCTCGTTGATCATTTCAGACCGGAGCCGACGGGAATATGGCGGTTTTGGACATGCAACACCATATAGGACCCGCCAAGGAAAAATGCGAGATCGTTTAATGCCGCTGACCCAAGTCATCGACAGGGCATGGTCCAAACCTACAAACCACCCGTATAGATTCCAGAATTCAAACTCCCGGAGGCACCATGGACGCCGTGGTTAAGACCCTGAATGTCAGGCAGCTAAAGCCTAATGACACGTCGACGCCGGTTCGCCGCCCCTCGCGCGAAGAGGCAGAAGCCGCCGTGCGTACCTTAATTGCGTGGGCGGGTGATGATCCGTCTCGTGAAGGATTGCTCGATACACCTAAGCGGGTTGTCAAAGCCTATGAGGAGTTTTTTGAAGGCTACGCGCAGGACGGCCAAGCCGTTCTCGATAAGGTTTTCGAAGAAGTCGCTGGCTATGATGACATGGTGCTCGTGCGCGAAATCCCCTTCTCTTCGCATTGCGAACATCACATGGTGCCCTTCGTTGGCGTCGCCCATGTCGCTTATTATCCGTCTGAAGGCGTAGTTGGCCTTTCGAAGCTTGCTCGCGTTGTCGATGTTTTCTCCAAGCGTCTGCAGACCCAAGAGACAATGACGGCCCAGATCGTTGAAGCGATCGAAGATGCTTTGAACCCGCGCGGCGTCGCCGTGCTGATTGATGCCGAACATATGTGCATGTCAATGCGCGGCGTGCAGAAACAGGGCGCTTCGACCATCACAACGCGGTTTACCGGCATTTTCCGAGATGATCCCGCAGAACAAGCTCGATTTATGTCAATGCTTCAGGGGTTCCGCGCGCGTTGAGCCCTTGAAAATTCCCTTCCCAGCCAGGAAGCCACTGAGTAAAACCCCGCGTAAGCGGGGTTTTATTTTGCCTGATAACCGGATTGTTGCTGATGAGCGCTCAAATGAATGTGATCCTGTCCGAAAGTGGCTTAACCGAAGAGGTTGAGAATGGCGCGTTCCTGATGCCGAAATTCGGATCGGACGGCCTTTTGACCGCCGTTGCGGTAGATGCCGTCTCAGGCAAGGTGCTGATGGTTGCGCATATGAATAAAGACGCGCTTGTAAAAACCATTGAAACCAATGAGGCGTGGTATTATTCGCGTTCACGATCCGCTCTGTGGCGTAAAGGTGAGACGTCTGGGCAGATTCAAAAGATCCGCGAGATTCAAGTCGATTGCGATCAAGACGCGCTCGTGTTGATGGTCGATGTTGGCGGTGATGGCGGATGCTGTCATACAGGCCGTCCCACCTGTTTTTATCGCCGTATTGATGGCCTAGATTCCGAGCACCGCGTTAAACTTGCACGGATCTAATACAATCTTACGTTGGGTGATATAAATCGCTTCTTGTTCATCCAAGAACAGAAGAATCATCCTGCAAGGGTGGATCAACCCATGAAAAAACAACAAGTCCCGTGATGAAGCCGCCAACATGCGCTTCCCACGCTATAGACCCCTCGCCTAATCCAAGCGGAACCCCGGCAAGCCCCGTCACAATATTGATGGCGAGCCACAACAAAATAAAACGCAAGGTACGCCGGTCGCGAAATGTCTTGAAAAGGGGAAGCGCGGGCGCGCGATAGGTGCCGCTTGCATCAAGTGAAAATCCCGAGAGTGACTCTCCCGGCTGAAAGACGAAGCGGATCGCTGCCGCCATAATGCCCGATACCGCGCCTGATGCGCCGATCACCGGCATCACTCCGTCGCTATGCGTTGCGAAATGGAAGAGCGCGGCACCGACTGAGGATAAGGCAAACAATGCCAAAAATCTGATTGCTCCAATTCGACGCAAAACCACGCTGCCAAAAGCCATCAACCACACTGAATTTATGATGAGATGCGGCCAGCCCGCATGAAGGAAAGCATAAGAAATTAACGAGAACGGAAGCGCACTCGGATGCACCCTTAAGTAGGCTGCAATTTCTGCAAGCCCCGCTAACTCTTCCGAGTCTGGCTTGAGATGACTGGCTTCCTCGAGCGTTCGAAAAACATCGGATCCAAAATGATTAGCAAGATCGGCAGGAATAAAACCGAATGAGAGATAAATGTCGCTTGCCGCTTCAGGCCCCAAATATCCCAGAACAAGCTCAACGAGCGCGAATAGAGCGATCAAAATCGGAATGAGCGCGGGTAAATTGAATATCGGTTCCCGCCTCATCAACAACCCCTACTCATCCTGAACAGGCCGCCGGTCAATGTTCGGCGTTGAACCCCTCAAAGGCAGAAAGCCGATCACCCAGGGAATTGCAAGGGAAAGCCTCAGATTGAGTTAAAATTACAGTGTTTGCTTTGAGGTTACGGCAGGTTTTTTGCCCTAGGACTAACGCGGATAGCTGAAACTCTCGGTTAAGCCTGTGACTTAACCTTGGAATTTCGCTGAAGTTTCCCAAAGGTCGCGCCATGAAAAAACCGCTTCCCCTAATGTTCGTCCTGCTATCTTTTTTCTTATTGGTTCTGCCCGCTGGAACGCGCGCGGGAGAGATAAAACTACCTGCGGTTACGACTGCCGCCCTTTCTCAAGGGACCTTGCCGGCACCCTGGGGATGGCGTGATTTCTGCAGAAAAAATCCTGCTGATTGCGTTGTTCAAAAGTCGACAACCAATGAACTTTTCACACTAACCCCCGAAAAATGGAAAACCATTCTCGAAACGAATACCAAGGTAAACCAAACTATCGAGCCCATTTCCGATACGGACCATTGGGGAAAGCCAGAAAGTTGGGATTATCCCTCTGACGGTAAAGGCGATTGCGAAGATTATGTCCTCTTGAAAAGAGGGCTCTTAATGCGCGCGGGAATACCGGCCTCTAGTCTCTTGGTTACAGTCGTAATCAATCGAAAAGGCGAAGGTCATGCCGTGCTCACTTTAAAAAGTGATCGCGGAGATTATGTTCTTGATAACCAAATCAATGAAATTTTGCCTTGGGAAGGTTCTGGGTATCGTTTTGTCCAACGGCAGAGCGAAGCCGATCCGAATGATTGGGTCCGCTTGGGCAATGGCATTGGCGAAGTATTAGTCGCCGCACGCGATAAAAAATCGCCCTTTGATTAAAAATCATTGATTAACTTAATAAAGAAATTTTTTAGTTCGGTAACGAAGCATTGACCTTGAGATGTTTAAAAACGGCCTTGAACCTTTATGGGTGAATTAGGATCAAGGACGATGGATAAGAGACAAACCAAGATCAATTTCGAAGATGAAGACTTCGAAGCGATCGAAGAAGCTGTGCTGGAAACAGAGCGCGGACGATGGTTTCTTGCCGAATATGCAGCCCGCAATCGCCGAACAGAGACCACGACTTTACTCGCTTCGATTGCAAAACTCGAAAAAGCGGTTGCAAGCGAGTTGCATCAGACAACTGCTTCAACCGCATCTAACTCCTATCAATCCCTCGCCGCAGATCTTGAAACGCTATTAAGCGCTATCGCGCTTCCTCATCATCATTCTAAAGATCCGGTTGAAGAATTGGCCAAGGATATATCCGCGAACGCATTTGCTCTGGCGGGTCTAGCAGACAAAATTCGTGATCAGATTGATGGTCTGGCTAACGCCGGACTTCCGGCAGAACCGGTTTTAACGATGACGCAATCCGTCAGTCAGATTATCTCTCTGTCTGCACGACAAAGCCAACTGGGGCGTCAAGTCGAAGCGCTTGCAAAGATTCTCGCTTTTTGTCGTGATCGACTGGCGTTTGCGAACACAAATGGAGAAGATTCGGAGCCTCATGATAGGAACGCTCCCCCGGTCGTAGCCTCATTTGACGCTTTGCGCAGTAAAGTCTTTGCCTTTACCGAGGCAGAATAAGATAAAAATCCATGACAGATGCCCTTCGAGGCACTCAGGTTGCAGGACCGGCCATAATCCTCTAACGCGTGTTTTGCGCGAGGCGCCCTCCTCGCCGACTTTATCTTGTTTGAGGACCGCTCCTATGACTGCCATTGCGCTTACCATTGCAGGATCAGATTCCGGCGGCGGCGCCGGTATTCAGGCCGATCTCAAAACCTTCTCGGCTCTTGGCGTCTATGGGGCGAGTGTCATCACGGCGTTGACGGCACAAAATACAAAAGGCGTGACCGCGATTCATGATGCGCCCGCCGATTTTGTGACAGCAGAAATTGATGCTGTGTTTTCAGATCTTGCCGTGAATGCGGTGAAGATCGGCATGTTGAGCCGTACTGACATCATCGCCGCTGTTGCTGAAGGTATCAAGAAATGGAAACCGCCTTTTGTTGTTCTTGATCCCGTTATGGTGGCGACAAGTGGTGATCGTTTAATCCGCGAAGACGCTACAGCGGCGATCGTCAATGATCTCTTTCCGCGCGTGACATTGATCACGCCCAATCTCGCCGAAGCCGCAACGCTTCTTAATCAAGCAATGGCCTCAACCGAAACCGAAATGCAAAAGCAGGGTGAGGCCTTGATCGGTTTGGGGGCCAAAGCCGTTTTGATGAAAGGCGGCCACGGCACGAGCGACGAAAGTGTTGATCTTTTGATCACGCCTTCCGGAACGAAGCGTTATGCTGCGCGGCGCGTGTCAACAAAAAACACACACGGAACAGGATGTACACTCTCAGCCGCCATTGCTGCTGGTCTCGCAAAAGGCTTGGTGCTTGATGAGGCTGTTGCATCGGCGAAGACCTATGTCACCGCCGCACTTGAAGCCTCCATATCACTTCATATTGGAAGCGGCGCGGGACCGGTGCATCACTTCCACGCTTTCTGGAAATGAAGCACGCCTTTTCATTTGGTGGTTTGGGTCTGCGTATCGCTGCGCTTGGTGTGGCGCAAATCATCAATTGGGGCGCGCTTTATTATACGCTCGCGCTGATTGGTCCGAAAATCATTGCTGAAACGGGATGGTCGGAAGGGTTCGTTTATTCGGGCTTTGCGATTGCGACGTTGTTAATTGGCGCTGCGGGCCCGCTCTCCGGTCGTCTTGTTGATCGTCATGGTGGACGGTCTGTGATGATATGCGGCACATTGGTTTCCGCGTGCGGCATGGTTATCCTCAGTCAAGCAAACACCCCGTTCTTATTCCTCATTGCCTGGGCCGTGATGGGCCTTGGTATGTCCGCATGTCTTTACGATTCCTCTTTTGCAAGCCTCGCCCAGCTTGCTGGTCCAACTACACGGCGCGCGATTTCTGGTCTAACTTTGGTCGCAGGATTTTCTTCAACTGTAACCTGGCCAATTACGTCCGCATTGTTAAAGCAGACGGATTGGCGCGGGGTTTGTCTTTTCGATGCGATGGTTATGCTGTGCGTGAGTGGTCCACTGATCTTCTTCGCACTTCGCAAACCCTATCCGCCTTTAGCGACGATACCTGCAACAGATCTCGATGAGGATAACAAGCGCACAAAGCCTACCAATGGTACAGCACTCGTTCCGAAAGACAAAACGCTCAAAGCAATGATTTTGTTTGCTTTGATTTTTACCACACAAGGTTTTGTTCTCAATGCGATGTCGATCCATGTTCTCTCGCTCTTTGAGACACTTGGCATGAGTGCGGGCGCAGCGATGCTTGCGGGTACTTTGATTGGCCCCTCTCAAGTCGCAGCGCGGTTCATTGAGCTGCTCTTCGGTCGCAATCTCTCGGTCATGGCATTGGGGCTTGTGACGATGGCGCTTTTTCCGATCGCACTCACAATCCCGCTCATCTTGCCGCCGACAATCGCTACGGCCTGCATATACGGTTTGGTCTACGGTGCCTCGGCAGGACTCTCCACCATCGCGCGCGGGGTAATGCCTTATGAGCTTTTCGGCGCCGACGGGTATGGGCGGCGCTTGGGTCTTCTTGCCGCTCCCGCGCTTCTCGCCAAAGCCTTTGCGCCAGCCACCCTGGCCTTGATCGCCGAAGCGCAAGGTCCTGTGGTGGCGCTCTCAACCTGCATAGCCATTGCCCTCATCGCTCTTTTGGCAACTATCGCGCTGGACCGAACGGTCCGATCCACGTGCTGATCGCCACTTTTCACCGCTCCAAAAATCCTTTATTCTGAACAAATTCGTTCGTCGAACGAAACGATTTTATGCTCAGAGGGAGAATGCGCATGGGTGTCGAAGGAAAAGACAGGGCGCGGGTCCTCGATAGCGGCGCTCAGGCTCTTTCCGGCCAACTCGGCAAGACGATCCAACGTCTGCGCAAGGCCTATCAACTCTCGTTGTCGGAACTCGCCGAGCAATCGGGCGTCGCGAAATCGATCATCAGCCAGATCGAGCGGAATGAAACCAACCCGACGCTCGCGACCATCTGGCGCCTGTCTCAAGCCCTCGATGTCTCGATCGAACGCGTACTCTCCGTTTCAGAAGACGAACCCTTTATCGACAAGACCTCGCGCGGTGATACGCCGATCCTGCTCTCTGATGACGGCAAAGTGAAACTTGCCATTATCGGCTGGATCAAAACGGTCGAATGGTTGCAATGGTACGACGTCCAAGCCGATCCCGGTGGCGTTCTTGAATCAGATTCGCATCAACGCGGATCGATTGAATGTCTCTCTGTGCTTGAAGGCGAGATGGAGGTCGAAGTCGCAGGCGTTATCCAAATCGCGCGCGCGGGTGAAACGCTCCGCTATCGCTGCGACCGTCCGCATATTGTGCGCAATGTTTCAGACGCCCCCGCTCACGCGACGATGGTGTGTATCTTGAAAGCCGCCGTGATGGAATAAACGGGCCCTGAGGCCCGTTCAAACTCTTGATCGTCAAATCAGCGCTTCACTCACTCGGCTGCGTGGCGCTGCACCGAGGCAATCGCTTCGAAGATACGATGCGGCGTTGCCGGCATCTGCAAATGGCGAATACCATAAGCGCGATCAAGCGCATCAATCACCGCATTCATGATTGCGGGTGTTGAGCCGATAGACCCGGCCTCACCTGCACCTTTGATGCCCAGCGGATTGGTCGTCGAAGGCACATTCTTCGTTTCAAAATGGAAATTCGGTAAATTATCCGCACGTGGAAGTGTGTAATCCATCAAGCTTGCCGAGATCAGCTGACCATCCTTGTCATAGACCGTATGTTCCAAAAGCGCCTGACCGATGCCTTGCGCCACACCGCCATGCACCTGCCCTGCGAGCAAGAGCGGATTAATCGCAATGCCGAAATCATCGCAGATCGTATAGTTCACAATCGAAACGGTTCCGGTCATAGGATCAATTTCAACTTCGGCAACATGAGACCCATTCGGATAGGTTGCATCCGGCGGCGTGAAGGACCCATTGCCACGTGTCATATCCGGAGTAGCGCCGGGTAACTTCGCAAGATCAGCAAAAGTGATTTTACGATCAGTTCCTGCAACCCGCACAGCACCATCAACGATCTCAAGATCGGCGACTGTTGTTTCAAGCTTATCAGACGCGAGTTTCTTAAGCTTCTCTGAAAGATCTTTCGCCGCAACAAAAGTGGAAACGCCACCCACGGGAATTGAACGCGATCCTCCTGTGCCATGACCCGTCGCAACGCGGGCTGTGTCACCCTGTACGACTTTGATTTTATCGAGCGGCAAGTCGAGATGTTGCGACGCGAATTGCGCATAGGCCGTCGCATGACCCTGACCATTCGACTGCGTTCCGGAATAAATCGTTAGGCTGCCGTCTTTCTCGAGATCAACAGCAACATCTTCGCCATCGCCCCATGCGGTGCATTCGATATAGGTAGCCAGTCCAATACCGCGTAATCTACCCTTTTTCTTAGACTCTTTGAGACGGGCTTTAAAACCGTCCCAATCAGAGACCGAAAGTGCTTGCGTGAGATGCTGATCAAAATTCCCCGTATCATAGACGCGCTTACCGACTGGCGTTTTATAAGGCATGGCCGTAGGCGCGATGAAATTTTTACGGCGTAACGTTTCAGGCTTCATGCCGAGTTCGCGTGCGGCGAAATCGACAAGACGTTCGAGATTGTAAGCGGCTTCCGGACGTCCCGCGCCACGATAGGCATCAACGGGCACCGTATTCGTATAAACCGCACGAAGCTTCACCGCGATCAATGGTGTCTTGTAAACACCCGTCATCATCGACGCGCAGAGATAATGGATATAGGGACCAAATTGCGACGCATAGGCTCCGAGATTGCCGATCACATCAGCTTTCAGAGCCAAAAATTTTCCTGATTTATCGACAGCCAATTCCATCGCCGTGATGTTGTCACGACCATGCGCATCACCAAGGAAGTGATCAGCACGATCAGCAATCCACTTCACCGGACGCTTTAAGCGGCGCGCGGCTTCAAGCACGAGCGGATATTCGCGATACATAAAGCTCTTTGTGCCAAAGCCCCCGCCAACATCGCCTGTGAGCACGTGAATTTTATCAGGCTTTACTTTCAAAATTTTCTCGGCAAGTACATTGCGCAAACCGTGGACGCCCTGGCTTGCGGTTGTAAGCTTGAAACTCTTCGTTGCGGCGTCATATTCACCCACTGCACCGCGCGTTTCCATATAATTGGTGATGAGACGATTATTCTCGATTTCCAATTTGATGATACGATCCGCTTTGGCAAATGCCGCATCAACTTTTTTGAAATCGCCGAGATTTTGCTCATAAGCGAGATTGTCTTTTTGCTGCGGCCAAACCGAAGCCGCGCCTTTTGCCAAAGCGCCACGAATATCAACAACAGCCGGCAACGTCTTGAAATCAATATCAATGGCTTCAGCGGCATCTTTCGCCGCATTCATCGTTTCGGCCACGATGAAGGCAATCGCATCACCAACAAATTTTACTGCGCCTTTAGCGAGCAACGGAATGTCAGCGACATGATTTGTTGAGCCGTCATCATTTTTAAGCGGCGCAAGGCACGGCACATCACCAAGCTCAGTCACATCTTCGGCGGTCAAGATGAGTTTCACACCCTTGATCGCGCGGGCGGCTTCAAGATCTTTGATTGTGAAGGACGCATGCGCATAGGGGCTGCGCAGCACAAACGCATAGAGTGATTTCTCGGGCGTATAATCAGCGGTGTAGTTGCCACCTCCTGTAAGCAGCCGCACATCTTCAACGCGGCGGATCGGCTGGCCGATACCGAATTTCTTCACGCTCATTTGCCCACTCCCGTTACCTTCAAAATCCTAGTTGATGTTTATTCTAGAAATCACACTGCGATTTGGCGAGGTCAAACCCCTGTGTCGCCTCGTCGCGCCCTGTGATTCTCTATCGCAATCCCGTATCGACCGGACCGCCCGCAGCCACCCAGTCGATAAAGCCCCCCGCATAATGAGCATCAATCGGCAGGCCCTGCTCGAAAGCCATGGCGGCAGCGGTCAAAGACCGGCGCCCTGACCGGCAAGACAACACGATGCGACGACCCGCAGCGTCCGGGATATCCGCAACTGAAAACTGGGACAAAGGCACGAGAAGCGAACCCGGAATATGCCCAGCTTCGAATTCGTTCGGCTCGCGCACATCAACAAGAAGGATTTGACCTGACGAAAGGCCGTCGCGGATTTCCTCAAAGTTCAGATTTTCAACTGCTGGCGCCGTCTGTCCGGACATAAAGCTCGCTCCCGATCACATGGGGCCGCATCGACCCGCTCGGTGAGAAAACTAGGGGGAAAATCCGAACGAGGGAAGAAGTCTATCGGAAAACCTCCCATTCCGAAAAAGATAATCCCCGTCAATCGGCGGCAACGGACGGTTGGGCGGCCGTAACGGGATGGCCTTGCGGCTTGCGCAAGAGCAAGACCAGAGGCAGGGCCAAAACCGTGACAATGCACATCAGCAAATAATCATTGCTGTAAGAGAGAATAGCCGCCTCGCGCGTCACGATACCCTCAAGATAGGCCTGACCTGTCGCGATAGTCGGATCGAGAAATGCCATGCCCTCCCCGAATGAAAGCCCCATCGACGTGGGGAGAAGCGTCTCCACAATCCTTGTCCGATAAAGCGTGATGCCGGATGTGAGTTGCGAGATCACAATTGAAACGCCGATCGAGCTGCCCAAATTTCGAATAAGAGTCCACAACGCAACACCATCCGTGCGCAAGCTTGCCGGAAGCGTTGCGAATGCCGCGCTGTTCAAAGGTACGAAGATAAATCCAAGGCCGAAGCCTTGCACAATGCTTGTGATCACAATCCAACTTGCAGAAGTTTCAGGCGCATAGAACACCATTTCCCAAATCGACCAGAGCGACATGAGTAAACCAAGACCAACAAGCGGTCTTGCATCAATAGATTTCAACATGCGACCGACCAGCATCATCGCAATCATGGTCCCGATACCGCGTGCGCCGAGAAGTTCACCAGCGGCCAATACAGGATAGCCCATGATGTTTTGAATATAGGGCGTCACCAAAGCCATCGTGGCAAGAAGAATAACGCCAACAATAAACATCATCAAAAGAGCAACCGAAAAATTCCAGTCGCTGAACACCGCCAGAGGAATAAAGGCATGTTTTGTGGTCAAAGCATGAGCGGCAAAAATATAAAGGCCCGCCAAAGAAACAGCGGCCTCAATCCACACCTCAATGGAGTCGAACCAACCGACTTGCTCGCCCCGATCGAGCATCAATTGAAGCGCACCAATCGCCGTTGAGAGCGCAATAAACCCAAGCCAATCAAAAGGCGCATCCTTGCGCGCGGGCGTTTCTTCCATAATTGCGGCAAGACCTAACACCGTCAAAATACCAAAAGGCAAATTGACGAAAAACACCCAGCGCCAACTCAATGCCTCTGTAAGCCACCCGCCAAGCGTCGGCCCCATGATCGGACCCAACATCACGCCCATGCCCCAAATCGCCATCGCTTGGCCGCGACTTTCTATGGGAAACGCATCAAGCATCACGGCTTGGGATAAGGGAACAAGAGCCGCACCAAAAATGCCTTGCAATAAGCGGAAGAGCACCATTTCCTCGATGCCTTGCGCAATGCCACAAAGCATCGACGCAATCGTAAATCCCGCCGCGCAGACAATGAAAACTTTCTTTCGCCCGAAGCGCGCGGATATCCACCCAAGCGGCGCAGTCATAATAGCCGCTGCTACGATATAAGACGTCAAGACCCAACTGACTTGATCCTGCGTCGTCGAGAGCGATCCCTGCATATAGGGCAAGGCCACATTCGCGATTGTCGTATCAAGCGCCTGCATGATGGTCGCCATCATCACGCAAATGGTGATGGCAACACGGCGTGCCTGATCCGACATGACCCGCGTTGATGTCATGGCGCCTTAGCGCCTTCCGCTGGCACTGAGCCAAACACGCGTGAATAGCCTGTATCGACTTCAATCGTCGCACTCATTCCCGCACGCAGATCTTTACTCGCAGAGGGATCATCAAATTCAATCCGGATCGGCACGCGTTGCACAACTTTAACCCAATTGCCGCTGGCATTTTGAGCAGGCAGAAGCGCGAATTCTGCGCCCGTTCCCGGACTTAAAGACGCAAGATGCGCGGCAAAAACACGACCCGGATAGGCATCGATTTCGACTTTGACTTTTTGACCTTCACGCAAATGCGTAAGATCCGTCTCTTTCGGATTGGCCGTAATCCACGGATGTTCGACATCAACAATCACGAGTGCGGACGCGCCCGGCATCAAATACCGCCCAGGCTGCACGGCAGGCACTTGCGTAGCAATGCCTGCCATCGGCGCGCGGATCGTCGTCGCATCGAAATCGCGTTTTGCTTTATCACGAGCGGCCAAGGCTTCGCGGTATAGGGCGAAATCAGCAAGCGCTAAATCAGGATGACCTTGAATCTGCGAGAGTGCAGCCGTTTGTTGTTGAAGGAGCATTTCAAGAGCACTGCGCGCAGCAGTTAATGCCAAGGTCGCCGCATCAACATCATTACGCGAGGCGGCTTTGCTTTGGAGCAATTCCGCTTTGCGATCAAAATCGGCCTGACGCAACGCAAGCGTTTCACGCGCCATCCCGATTTGCCGCGTAAGACTCTCGAGTGATCCTTTAAGCGTTTCAAAAGTTGAAACAGCTCCCGCCAAACGCGCTTCGGCTTGAATCAAGATCAATTCATAAGACACAGGATCAATCGTAAAAAGAGGATCACCTGGCTTTACAGTTTGGCCCTCAGTGACAAAAACATTCGCGACCCGTCCGGCTACTGACGGTGTAATGACGGCCTTTTGCGCTGCCACATAGGCATTATCCGTCGTCACATAACGACCGCTCATGAGCCACGCGACTCCTGCAATGATGACAGCCAGAAGCGGCACACCCACCAATAGAACAATACGAAGCC
>CAWUMH010000019.1:0-20677 GCA_963923565.1 uncultured Alphaproteobacteria bacterium | reverse complement strand
AACCGAAACGTAGCGCATTCAATGTCGCAATCGGACGCGCACCCATTGTGAACACGTCACGCAAAATGCCGCCCACGCCTGTTGCCGCGCCTTGATACGGTTCGATATAGGAGGGGTGGTTGTGGCTCTCCATTTTGAAGACGCAAGCGAGCCCATCACCAATATCAATCACACCGGCATTTTCACCGGGGCCTTGAATGACCCAAGGTGCTTTCGTGGGAAGCCCCTTCAGATGAAGGCGTGATGATTTATAGGAACAATGTTCGTTCCACATGGCCGAGAAGATGCCAAGTTCGGTGAGCGTAGGTTCACGGCCAATGAGTTCAAGAATGCGCTGATACTCATCCGGCTTCAAACCATGTTGGGCGATAAGTTCGGGCGTCATAGCAACATCATTCTGCATCACGCGGCTCCCGTCGAAGCCGTGAGGCTTGCAAAGAGTCCGCGGCCATCAATACCGCCCACCAATGTCTCAATCAGATTTTCCGGATGCGGCATCATGCCGAGGACATTGAGTTTTTTGGAGTAGATACCGGCAATCGAATTGATTGATCCATTCGGATTACCCTTATCTGTATCGCCCGCCTCATCGCAATACCGGAACGCCACACGATTTTCGGCTTCAAGTTTTTCAATCGTTTCATCATCGGCAATATAATTGCCTTCACCATGTGCGATGGCGACTTTGATGATCTGATTTTTTTTGTATGCGGATGTGAAGCGCGTATTCGCGCGGCACACTTTCAAATGTTGCATTTTGCAAATGAATTTAAGGCCAGCATTCCGCATCAACACACCGGGCAAGAGGCCTGATTCCACCAGGATCTGGAAGCCGTTGCAAATGCCGAGAACGAGACCGCCTTTTGCAGCATGCGAACGCACAGCATCCATAACGGGTGAGCGGCTCGCAATGGCGCCACAACGCAAATAATCGCCATAAGAAAATCCGCCCGGCAACACGACAAGATCGGTGCCTTGCGGCAGTTCGTGATCCTGATGCCAGATTTTGATGGGCTCGACACCGCTTGCTTGATGAAGAGCGCGAATGACATCGCCTTCGCGATTGGAGCCGGGAAATGTAATGACGGCTGATTTCATGATCGTATCACCTCAGCCGATGATTTCGATGCGGTAATTTTCAACCACCATATTGGCGAGCAATTTTTCAGCAGAGGCTTTCAAGAGCGCTTCGGCTTCGGCAGGATCAGAGACTGCCAATTCAATATCGAAAACTTTGCCTTGGCGGACACTCTCGATTCCTTCGAGGCCGAATGATTTCAGCGCGCCTTCGATTGCTTTGCCCTGGGGGTCCAGCACGCCGTTTTTAAGAGTGACGGTGACGCGGGCTTTCATGGGCAACCTTTCGATAAAGAGAGATAATGAAACGAGGAAGAAAAGAAATCAGCTGCGATAATCGCCATTGATTTCGACATATTCCTTGGTGAGATCGCAGGTCCAAACGGTGAATTCACCTTTACCGATACCCAATTCGATTCGGATATCGATGTCTTGACCCTTCATATAATCAGAGACAATTTTTTCGTCATAAGACGGATCGCGCATGCCTTTATGCGCCACGCGAATACCGCCAAAAGAAATCGAGAGCTTGTCGCGATCAGCGGGCTCGCCGGCTTTGCCAACAGCGGCAACAACACGGCCCCAATTCGCATCTTCACCCGCAACTGCTGTTTTGAGCAGCGGCGAGTTGGCGACTGAGAGCGCAACTTTTTTGGCAGACGCTGCACTCTTTGCTCCCGCAACAGTTACAGCCACAAAATGACGTGCCCCTTCACCATCGCGCACGACTTGATAAGCGAGATCAAGAAGAACCTCATTGAGTGCCGCTTTGAAGTCTTTCAAGCGCTTGTCATTGGCTTCTTTGATTTTCGGCGCGCCGCGTTTTGCAGCCGCGCCCGTCGCGAAAAGAATGAGCGTGTCTGATGTCGACGTATCGCTATCAACTGTGATGGCGTTGAAGCTCGTTTCTGTGCCCTTCGACAGCAGCGTTTTTAAAGCAGCCGCGCCGATGGGCGCATCTGTGAATATGAATGAGAGCATCGTGGCCATGTCAGGCGCGATCATGCCCGCGCCTTTGGCAATACCATTGATGGTCACTTCGACGCCATCGATCATAGCCTTGGCGGTCGCGAGTTTCGGATAGGTGTCCGTCGTCATGATCGCCCGCGCGGGATCGATCCATGGGGTCGCTTTCAGACTTTTTGCAGCCTTCTGTAGAGGACCATCAAATTTCTTGGCATCAAGCGGCTCGCCGATCACGCCGGTCGAGGCGAGAACGATTTCTTTGGGTTTGCAGCCGAGCGCTTTGGCGGCGATGTCAGCGGTTTTTTTGACCGTGTCCTTACCGGCTTTGCCGGTAAAAGCGTTGGCATTGCCCGAATTGACGACAAGGCCGCGCGCTTTGCCTGATTTCAGGGCGTCCCGGCACCAATCGACAGGGGCGGAAGGACATTTTGACTTGGTAAAGACGCCTGCCGCTTCGGTTCCCTTGTCCAAACCGACCAACAAAACATCTGTCCGGCCCTGATATTTGATGCCCGCAGCGCTTGTCGCGAAGCTCACCCCCTCAATCGCCGGTAATTCGGCATAGGATTTGGGGGCAAGAGGCGAAATCGCTGCAGACATCGAAGGCTCCGACGGGCGTAAAATCCTTACTGGGCAGGGGCCGCTGGTGGCGAGTCGAGCCGTTCAACCTTGCCGGCTGCCCGGAGCGCCATGATCACGTCCTGCTGGCTTTTCCGATACATGAATTGTTCGATCTGGTCCTTGACCTCTTCGAATTTAGGCACCGGTTTATCGCGCTTGTCCTCAACTTTGATGACATGGAAGCCGAATTGGCTCTTCACCGGGTCCGAAACCTGTCCCGCCGTCATCGCAAAGGCCGCGTTGGCGAATTCAGGAACCATGCGATCCTTGGTAAAATAGCCAAGATCGCCGCCTTCTTTGCCCGAACCAGGGTCTTTTGAGAGTTCGCTGGCCAATTTGGCGAAATCTTCGCCCGCTTTCAGCCTTTTGACCACATCTTTGGCCTGATCTTCGGTTTCGACAAGGATATGGCGGGCGCGGACTTCTTGTTCAGGCTTCATCGTCTTGATTGTATCGGCGTAAAGCGCCTTCATGGCGTCTTCCGTAACGCTTTTTTTGGCCTGGGCGGCCAAATAATCGTCAAACAGCAACCGATCAGCCTGGTAGGCGAGACGGCGCTTGAAATCCTCGGAATCGGCCAATTTGCCTTCACGCGCCGCTTTGGCGCCCAGTTTCAGGTCCGATAAATAGGTGATCGCGTAGTCCCGCCGCTGTGCTTCCGGGATCTGGGCGATTGATTCGCCGAGATCGGTGAGCGCCTGGGTAATGTCCGCTTCCGTAATTGGTGCGCCATCGACTTTCGCTACGATTTTGTCCGGCGGGTTCTGCTGAGCCAAGGCGGGGAGGGCGGCGAGCCCCATAAAGCCGCAGACGAAAAGGGTCAGGCGGAGCGGAAGGCGGGCAGAAATCATTCGAATATCCTTTTGATGCTTTGGCGGGTGACCGCCACAGGGCAAGCAGTGGCCTAAGCCGCGTTGCGTTGCAAGCAATCCGCGCCCGACTTTGAAAATATTTGATGCACATCCTATTTAAGCGAAGGCTTCTCTGGACTTTACCTGACGCCGGCTTCAAAAGGGCGGCGCATAGGGGTGCCAGGGGCGCTCTCCTGCATCCAGTGGCAAAGGGCGGGTTTCACCGTCTGGCGCCGTGACTTCACATTAAGGAATAGGGTTTCCGATGTTCGGCGCACTCGCCAAGAAAATTTTCGGCTCGGCCAATGATCGCCGCTTGAAGGGGTTTGCTCCGCGCGTTCAGGCGATCAACGCGCTTGAGGCCGAGGTTGCCGCTTTGTCTGACGAGGCGCTACGCGCCCGCACCGAAACATTCCGCGCTGAATTGGCCGCCGGAAAAACGGTGGATGATCTTCTTGTACCCGCCTTCGCGACGGTACGCGAGGCAGCAAAACGTGTGCTTGGCCAGCGTCATTTCGATGTGCAGATGATCGGCGGCATGGTGCTGCATGAAGGCTCCATCGCCGAAATGAAAACCGGCGAAGGCAAAACGCTTGTGGCGACCTTGCCGACTTATCTCAATGCTCTTGCGGGCAAGGGCGTTCATGTCGTGACCGTAAACGACTATCTTGCACGTCGTGACGCGGAGTGGATGGGCCAAGTCTATCGGTTCCTTGGGCTTTCCGTGGGTATCATTGTGCATGGTCTCGATGATACCGAGCGCAAAGCTGCTTATGCCTGCGATATTACTTACGGCACGAATAACGAATTCGGCTTCGACTATCTGCGCGACAATATGAAATATGAGCTCGCGCAAATGGTGCAGCGGGGACATCATTTCGCAATCGTTGACGAAGTTGACTCGATCCTTGTCGATGAAGCGCGCACCCCTCTGATTATTTCGGGTCCGCTTGATGATCGTTCTGATCTTTATAATTCGATTGATGTGATCATTCCGCGGCTTACAAAAGAACATTATGATCTCGACGAGAAGCAACGCTCGGTGTCGCTCACCGAAGCGGGCAATGAAAAGATCGAAGATCTTCTCGCCGAAGTGGGCCTTTTAAAAGAGGGCTCGCTGTACGATTCGGCGAACGCAACGCTTGTGCATCACGTCAATCAGGCTTTGCGGGCGCATACACTCTTCCAGCGCGACAAGGACTATATCGTCCGCAATGATGAAGTCGTGATCATTGATGAATTCACTGGTCGCATGATGCCGGGCCGGCGCTATTCGGAAGGACTGCATCAGGCGCTTGAAGCCAAAGAGCATGTGAAGGTTCAGCCTGAGAATCAGACGCTCGCTTCAATCACATTCCAGAATTATTTCCGCCTCTATTCCAAGCTCGCCGGTATGACGGGTACGGCCGCGACCGAAGCTGACGAATTTATGGATATCTATCGGCTCGATGTTGTCGAAATACCCACCAATATTCCGGTTAAGCGTCTTGATGAAGACGATGAGGTCTATCGCTCGGAAACCGAAAAACATCGCGCGATCATTCGCGAGATTGATGAGGCGATGAGCAAGGGCCAACCCATTCTCGTTGGCACAACATCGATTGAGAAATCAGAAGTGTTGGGCGAATTGCTCAGCAAGCATGGTTTCAAAATCATCGATTTCACTGATCCCAAGGCGATGTTGCCGATTTATGAGGCAGCGAGGAATGGCAAGCCCGCTAAGCGCTTTGCTATTCTCAATGCGCGCTTCCATGAACAGGAAGCCTACATTGTTGCGCAAGCAGGCGTTCCCGGTGCGGTGACGATTGCCACCAATATGGCCGGTCGCGGCACAGACATCCAGCTCGGTGGCAATATCGCGATGCGCATTCGCCATGAGCTTGCCGGCATGGACGCAGGCCCCGCGCGTGATGAAGCGGAAGCTGCAATCCGCGCTGAAGTGGCTGTTCTCAAAGAGAAGGCCTTGAATGCCGGCGGGCTTTATGTCGTCGGCACTGAACGGCATGAAAGCCGGCGCATTGATAATCAGTTGCGTGGCCGTTCTGGTCGCCAAGGTGATCCGGGTCGTTCAAAATTCTATCTCTCCTTGCAAGATGATTTGATGCGGATTTTCGGATCCGACCGCATGGATGGCATGTTGCAAAAGCTTGGTCTCAAAGAGGACGAAGCCATCATCCATCCTTGGATCAATAAAGCGATTGAGAAAGCGCAGCAGAAAGTTGAAGCGCGCAATTTCGACATGCGCAAAAATATTCTGAAATATGACGACGTGATGAATGACCAACGCAAGGTCGTGTTCGAACAACGTCGTGAATTCATGGCCGAAGAGAGCGTGCGCCCAACGATTGATGATATGCGTCATGGCGTGATCGATGATGTCGTCGCACGGCATATTCCAGAAGGCGCTTATCCAGAACAATGGGACGTGCCCGGCCTCGAGGAAATGGTGACGCGCGTTCTCGGCCTGCAGCTTCCTGTTGCGGAGTGGGCGAAGGAAGAGGGTATCGCGGATGAAGAACTCCGCGAGCGGTTAAGAAAAGTGGCTGATGAAGCCTATCAACGCCGTATCGAGAAGAACACGCCCGACATTATGACTTATGTCGAGAAGCAGGTTTTGTTGCAGACGCTCGATCATCTCTGGCGCGAGCATCTTGTGACGCTTGATCATTTACGCCAAGTGATTGGCTGGCGCGGTTACGCGCAACGTGATCCACTAAATGAATATAAGAGCGAAGCATTCGAACTCTTTAATGGACTGATCACGCATTTGCGCGAGCAAGTCACAAGCCAGATGATGCGCATTGAAGTGATGTTCCAGGCGCCGCCACAGCCGACACCACCGCCGATGGAAACAATCCACGCGGATCCCCTCACCGGTGAAAATGAAGAAGCGCGTCCGCAATTGGCGTCATCAGCGCCGGTTGAACGCGATCCGGCAAAGCCTTCGACATGGGGGCGCGTTGGCCGCAATGAGCCTTGCCCTTGTGGTTCGGGCAAGAAATTTAAACATTGCCATGGCGCGGAAGCGTAACTGCCGGTCTTTGTTTGGGTCTCCGTCGCGCATCTGCGACGGGTGCTTGATCGTCTTGATGTTTGGTTAAGTTTAATGGCGCGCGCTGGTCTTGCTGAAGACGGCACGGGTAAGCGCCGCTTCATTACTGAATCGATGATTTTGCCGCTTGTGATTGCGAGCGCGCTCTTTCTCGAAAACATGGATTCAACGGTGCTGGCGACGTCTTTACCAGCCATCGCGATTGATCTTGGAATTGATCCGATTGTTTTGAAGCTTGCTTTTACGTCTTATCTTTTAAGTCTTGCCGTATTCATTCCGATCAGTGGATGGATGGCGGAGCGCTTTGGCGCACGTCATATCTTTCGTGCGGCGATTGCCGTTTTCACTTTGGCGTCATTGGCGTGCGCCTTCACAACCACTTTGCCGGGATTCATTGCTGCGCGATTCGTACAAGGTATCGGTGGCGCGATGATGGTGCCGGTGGGGCGCTTTGTTCTCGTGCGTGCCGTACCAAAATCTGACCTTGTGCAGGCGCTGTCCTATCTCACTTTACCCGCGCTCGTCGGTCCGGTGATCGGCCCTTTGATTGGGGGTTTTCTCACGACCTATTTTCACTGGCGTTGGATCTTTTTTATCAATTTGCCCATGGGCATTCTCGGCATGGTGCTCGCCACGCGTTTCGTGCCCGATGTGAAAGGCGATCAACGCGCACCGCTTGATGGTATTGGTTTTATCTTATCGGGTTTAGGACTCTCGAGTCTCGTCTTTGGATTGACGATACTTGGCCGCGATCTCTTGCCCTTAGCGGCTGCGCCCGGCCTAATTCTCTTTGGGTTTATGTGTTTGGGTCTCTATGTCCTTCATGCAAAGCGCTTTGATCATCCGATTCTAAAATTATCGCTTTTGTCGTTACCGACGTTTCGTACCAGCGTAATGGGAGGTTTCTTTTTTCGCGCCGGTATCGGCTCTAATCCGTTTCTTCTGCCTTTGATGCTTCAAATTGGTTTTGGTCTTTCCGCCTTTCAATCTGGATCTTTGACCTTTGCGTCGTCTGCCGGTGCCTTGATTATGAAATTCACTGCACCGCGCATTTTAAAGCGGTTTGGCTTCAGGCAGATCTTGATTGTGAATGGGTTGATCAGCGCGAGCTTCTTCGGTGCGATTGCCGTATTTTCAGCGGCGACACCGCATTATCTCATTTTGGCGGTTTTGTTGACGGGCGGCTTTTTCCGGTCGCTGCAATTCACCTGTCTAAATGCGATTGCCTATGCGGAGGTCGAGCAGAATGATTTAAGTCGCGCCTCAAGTTTTGCCAGCGTGGTTCAACAAATCTCAGGATCAATGGGCGTCGCTTTCGCAGCGATCATTCTTGAAAGTTTACAATTCATTCGGGGCGATCTCACCTTGCAGCCTGAGGATTTCAGAATTGCCTTCGCGATTGTGGCAGTTCTTGTAGCGAGTTCAGTTCTGTTTCATCGGCGTCTTGATGCAAAGGCGGGTGCCGATGTATCAGGCCATACCGCATAGCGATCAATCTACGAATGTAAGAGGCAAAGATTATGGGATTGAAAAAGATCGGACCAACAGAGATTGGCGCTCATCATCGCCTGATCTGTCATTGCGGTTCTGTTGAACTCGAGCTTGATCTACCCGACGGCGTTGTTGATCCACGGCGGTGCGATTGTTCTTTTTGTCGCCGCCGTGGCGCGATTGCAGGAAGTATTCCAGAAAATGGCTTTCGCGTTGTGAAGGGCGCCGATCATCTCAAGCGTTATCAGTTTGGAACAAAGGTCGCTGAACATTTCTTCTGCGATACATGCGGAATTTATACGCATCATCGGCGACGCTCATTTCCCGATATATTCGGATATAATGTTGGGTGCCTTGAGGGCGTTAATCCGTTCGATCTCGGGGAGGTTGCCACTATGGACGGTGTCAATCATCCGTCAGATCGACCACGTTCAAAATAATTTTTTAATGCCGGTCACATTTAATTCTGATTGCTTGGGGAGCGCAAGAAGATTGCCGCCAAGTTCAAAGCCTTGGTAGGCGCGGCTTTTAAAAAAATCGAAGATGAAGTGGCGATCCGTTTTCAAAATTTCGACGAAAGCAACAGGGTTGTTGTTGTCAAAGAGAGTCGTAGCGCCTCTTAACGCCCGATCTTCCATGCCTTCGATGTCGATCTTTATAAAATCAACAGATTCATGAAAGTCATCAAGAATTATGGTCTTAATATCCTCTGATTTCGAAAGGGTCATGGATTGGTTATCGCTGAGTTGTGGTGTCATTAATTCCAACCCGCCGAAATTGTTTTTAGCTGAATAATCAGGCAATCTGATCTGTATAATTTCGTTGGATATGTCGCTCACTGCGACATTGTGAGTCATGACAGACAAAAGACCGTTAAGTGCCAAAGTACCATTCAACATGTTAAATATTGGCCTTTGGGCTTCGAAGGCTCTAATCTTTATTTTTGAACCGAAGCGCTTTGCAAGCGCGAGGCTGTGAGTGCCAATATTGGCGCCGACATCATAGACTGTAAGCTGATCTTTGCTTTTAAATTGTGTCTCAATGATACGAATAATGAGATTGATTTCCTGGCGTTCCCATCCCCCCGTTCTCAGAATGGATTGCCCGATAATTTGATCATTTGCATTGATAATGATGGGCCCATCTTGTGAGTAGGCCACAATGTTTGGTGAAGGCATTTTGCAGAAATACCGTGTTGACGTTGAGAAGAGATTTTACGCAACACTATTGGATTGATCGATCCACTACACAAAACGCACAAATAAGACTGACCTATTTATCCCCGTGGCGGAGGAAGCGGCACGGGCGCGGTATTGGCAAGACTATCAGCATCGTTTGTTGATGACGCCGTACCAAACCATTTTTCGAAAAAGGATGGGTCCGATTTAGATGTGTTTGATTTCGGCGTTGCCGCGCCAGATTGCGTTACGCTCGCAGTCGCTGATGTCGTTACGATTGAATTGTCGGTGTCATCGGTCAAAGGCCGTACTAGCGTTTCCGCAATCACATTGCCTTTCAAATCAAGCTTTTGCTCTTTGACAGCCGCTAAGGCTTCTGGGCGGCTGAATTCACCAGAGGCCGCATATTTCTCGAGTATCTTCTTTTTTGCAGGATCACGGAAGAAACTATTTTGATCGCCATCCGCATAGCTCATGCGCACAGGGCTAAACCCGCCAGCGATAAGGCTTGCGACTTTTGCGTCGTCTTCCCGCATCTTGGCGCTCACGGCAGTCGCATCGGGATCGGAAACAGTTTCACCGCAGCCAGGCGCATCGGTTGCGCCAAATGTATAGCGGGCGCCGCAATAATTAACCGCCATCTCGCGTTTTGTGACTTCAAAGCGATCATTGCCTTCCTTCAAATTCTTCCAGAAAGGCATATTGGTATCATTGCGAAACTTCGCGAGATTTTCGGCTGTCATGCGGAAGGGATAAGACTGAAACTGCACGGCCTTTTGACCACCTTGGAAAGCTTCACGCATCACCGCGTAAATTTCATCCATCTGATCATTCGTCATTGCGTAGCATCCGCGCGATGAACAGGTGCCATGAACCATGATATCGCCGCCAGTGCGACCGAGAGAGCGTTCCATCGCATTCGGATAACCAACATTGAATGAAAGCCAGAGTGCTGAATTCGGATTCATCTGTCCGGGCGTGACGGTGTAGAATCCTTCCGGAACTTGGCGATCCCCTTCGCGTGTCTTCGGACCAAGTTGTCCTGACCAGCGACAAACGGGATAGGTCTTCAGCAGGGCATATTGACCGGCGCGTGTCCGTTTCCAAATTTCAATCTCGGATTCTTTTTTGAAAGCGCGGATTAAAATGGGCTGATTGCGATCCGTACCGATTGTATCCATCGCGGCGAGTGTTTCTGCGGGAATAGTGGATGCGGCGGCGCGCGATGAAATTTGCTCGCGACGTTCCAAGCTGCATCCGGCAAGCAGAGCGAGTGTAAGAAGGAGAGCTGTACACTTAGAAAAACGCACGAGCATGAATAGGTTCCGGCCGGAAGGGTACGATTCGGACACATCCTACCCGCGCCCTCTTTATCAGGTCTTAACGATAAGGCCCAGTAATTTACCCTATATTGAGCCTGCTTAGAGCTTTCGGCCAATGCCCAGAAATTTATCGGCGCGCTTTGACCGGATTTGATCGCTTGTCAGCGGCGCGAGCGTTTTGAGCGCTGTCTCTATCGATAAGCCAACCGATTTAATCGCCGCTTCATGATCGCGATGCGCACCGCCCACGGGCTCTGATACAATGCCATCAATAATGCCGAATTTTAACAAATCCTGCGCTGTAATCTTCATGTTTGTGGCCGCGTCTTGCGCTTTCGCAGCATCGCGCCACAAAATCGAAGCGGAAGCTTCAGGGGAAGCAACCGTGTAAATCGAATGTTCCAGCATCAAGACACTGTTGGCGCTGGCAATCGCAACTGCTCCTCCTGAACCGCCTTCACCGATTACGACCGCAACATTCGGTGTGCCGAGTGCAAGGCAGGCTTCCGTCGAGCGGGCAATGGCCTCCGCCTGGCCGCGTTCTTCCGCGCCAATACCGGGATAGGCGCCCGCTGTATCGACAAAGGAAATGACCGGCAGGCCAAACCGGTCGGCGAGTTCCATCAAGCGGATCGCTTTCCGATAGCCCTCAGGCATTGCCATGCCGAAATTATGACGGATACGGCTTTCTGTATCCCAGCCCTTTTCCTGACCGATGATGCAAACGGATTGCCCTTTGAACCGGCCAAGGCCGCCGACAATCGCTTCATCCTCACCGAAGGCGCGGTCGCCTGCGAGCGGGGAAAAATCCTCAATCAGGCCCGTGATGTAATCTTTGAAATGAGGGCGCAACGGATGGCGCGCCACCATCGCCTTCTGCCAAGGGGTCAGCGCGCTGTAGAGATCTTTCAACAGCGCCTGCGCCTTCGTTTCCAAGCGGTTGATTTCGTCATTAAGCGCAACCGATCCGCCAGCAGCGACAATTCCGGTCAACTCATCGATTTTTGCATCGATTTCGGCGACGGCTTTTTCAAAATCGAGATAAGAACGCATCAGCCAAGCCTTATTGCATGCGGCGCCCGGGAGGCGGGCGCAGAGTACTGACGTCAGAGTGGGGTTTCGTCAAGCCGACGGGGGCTTGGGGCGGGAATGAGTACTGGGGATAGTCTTGCCCGGCGGCTAACCGTTTGGGTAAGCGGCACCGGCCGATAGAGAAGTTTTGTAGCCTCGACAATATGAACACCGGAAAAAGGCAAGGCGAGAGCGTGACCCGCATGTTCAAGTGCTGGTGCCAGCCGAACGAGAAGTGAGCCCCCAAATGGCGGGAAATGGAGCGCTTCCGACCACCGCACCGGCGAAAGCAGGGCTTCTCGTAAGAGATCTGTCAATTGGCGGCGCGAAAAGGGCTGTCCGTGCCCAAAGGGAGTCCGGTCGATCCGCGCCCATAGGCCCCGGCGGTTTGGGGCGACGACAATCGCGTGGCCGCCCGGTGTCAGAACCCGCCAGAGCTCGCTTAAAAGATCTTGGGGGCGGTCTTGGGTCTCTAGCGCATGGATGACGAGCACCCGATCAATTGAGGAATCGGGTAAGGGCAACGCGCCGGGGGCTGCCAGAATACTTGCTGACGGCCCGCCTTGCGGCCACTCAATCACGCCTTGTCGCTCTGGCATCACTGAAATTACGCGGTCTGCCTCGTCCCGGAACTGGTCGAGATAGGGAATGGCAAAACCGAGGCCCATCACGCTCAGGCCTTGCGTCCGTGGCCAAGCCTCGCGCAACATCTCACTTAGACGATCCTGCGTGACACGGCCCAAAGTGCTCGCATAGAATTCTCGAATGTCGATCACGTCGAGCGGCATGGTCTATCCTTATCGGGCGTCGCATCATATCGACGTCACAGTACCTGATGAATATAGGGAGAGGGGATCAGAAAGGGAATGCAATGACGGCGATCATCCATCAATTTGCAGTTGGCTCCGATAATCTTGGCGTGTTGATCCACGATCCTGCGACCGGAGCAACCGCGAGTATTGATGCGGGGGACGATGCGCCGATTCTCGCCGCACTTGGCCATAAGGGATGGCGTCTCACTGATATCCTTGTCACGCATCATCATAGTGATCATATTGCCGCGCTCTCATTATTGAAGGCGCGGTTCTCGGCTCGGGTGGTGGCGCCGCGCGCTGATCTTCATCGCATTCCTGATGTCGATATGGCTGTTGGTGAAGGTGATCATTTTAAAGTGGGTTCGTTTGATTTCGTAACAATGGAAACGCCCGGCCATACATCAGGACATGTTTCATTTTATTCTGCAGATGAGAAGTTACTCTTTGCAGGCGATACTCTATTTTCACTCGGGTGCGGGCGGCTGTTTGAAGGCACCGCCTCACAAATGTGGACATCGCTTTCACGTCTTGCCGGTTTGCCTGATGATACGAGACTATATTGCGGGCACGAATATACGCTTTCGAATGCCAAATTCGCTTTGAAATTTGATCCTGATAATTCAGCGTTGCGTGCGCGCATATCTGAAGCTGAGGCGCTTCGCGCTAAGGGCGCTTTTACATTGCCGTCAACCATTGGCCGCGAGAAAGAGACCAATCCGTTTTTGCGCGCGGGAGAGCCTGCGCTTGCAGCGTCTTTAGGATTAACGGGCCATACGCCTGTCGAGGTTTTTGCAGCGCTACGCGAAGCAAAAAACAAATCGTGATGAAACTTAATCATGTCGATGAATAATCCCGATCTCGATATCGTGCGAATGCTTGAGCAGCATAGTGCGCGGTGTTGGCCAGCAACTTACGTCGATGCGTTCTGTGGTTGGGAAATTCGCCGGACGCCTGATGTGTCTTCCGGTCGTGTAAATTCGGTCAATGCGATTGCGCCGGTGCCCGGTAAATTTGATCAGGTCCTCGTGAAAGCGCGCGCGCTTTTTGAAGAGCAAGATGAATGGCCGCTGATCCGCATTCATCCGCGCGCGGGTGAAGAGCCGGTGCAGCGATTGAAAGAGCTTGGCCTTCACGGCCAAGGGGACACTGTCGTGAAAACCTTGACCTTGTCCGACGCAGTCGCTTCTCCAACTCTGTCATGTGTTTTGACAGACACAATGACGCCGGACTGGATGATCGCTTATGGTGATGCCCATGACACAGAGGATGACGAGCGTCAGGCGATTGCGCGCACGTTGTCGCGGGTAACAGTCAGGCAAGCCTTTGCGGTGCTCTATGACGGCGATCGCCCTGTCGCTTCCGGCCGGGGGGCCGTGGCCGATGGGTGGGTTGGCCTCTTTCAAATCTCGACAGTGTCTGAAGCGCGGCGGCGCGGTTTCGGAGGCGCGATTGTTGGATCGCTCCTAGCGTGGGGGCGGCAGGCCGGTGCGGATCGGGCGTATCTCCAAGTTGAGTTGAAAAATGACGTGGCGCGGCGCCTCTATCGGTCTTTCGGATTTGAAGCCGCCTATACCTATTCCTATTGGTGGCTTCCGGACGACATTGAACTTGTGAACCCGACACCGAACATAAGATAGATGTTGCCTTAGCGCCTGAACTTTGCCTAAATCCGACTAAATAAGAAAAGGGTGGAGGCGTAAATGACACAATCAGGCGAAAAGGGACAAGGAACGACACAGACTCTCGGTCTGGTCTTGGTTCCCGATTTTTCAATGATCGCGTTCACTTCGCTGATTGAACCGCTGCGGCTCGCCAACCGTGTCTCGCATCTGCAGCTCTATGATTGGAAAATCTATACGATCGATGGCGGACCGGTTCAGGCTTCGAACGGTATTCGCCTCGAAGCGGATGGCAGCATCGCCGATATTGGCCCCATGCCGAATGTTGTTGTGTGTGGAGGCCTTGATATTCAGCGGCAGGATCATTCGCAATTGATCGGTAAATTGCGACGTCTCGCTTTTTACGGCGTTTCGATCGGTGCTGTTTGCACAGGCTCTTATGTTTTAGCTAAAGCCGGTTTGCTCGACGGGTATCGCTGCACGATTCATTGGGAAAATCATGAATCATTGCGGGAAGAATTTCCGGGTCTTGATGTGACTGACGAGCTTTATGAAATCGATCGCAATCGCTTTACTTGCGCGGGAGGCACGGCAGCAATCGATATGATGTTGTCGATGATCAATGCGCGGTGCGGCCAAGAAGTGGCAGCGGCGGTAACAGATGAATTGATTCATCACCGGATGCGCAATGCCAATGAGCGGCAACGCATGGAATTGCGGGCGCGCTTGGGTGTTGCCAATCAGCGCGTGCTTGCTGTGGTTGCAACAATGGAACAGAATATCGAAGAGCCCTTGTCATGCAGCGAATTGGCAGATCGTGTGGGCTTCTCCGCGCGTCAACTTGAGCGCCTGTTCCAGAAATATATAGGTCAAGCGCCCACACGTTATTATCTCGGCCTCCGTCTTGCCCGCGCGCGTCATCTCTTGTTGCAAACAAGCATGCCCATTCTCTCTGTTGCCTTGGCATGCGGCTTCGTATCGGCTTCGCATTTTTCGAAATGCTATAGCGAGCATTTTGGCCGCACACCGTCGGAAGAGCGGTTTGGTCCGCGTCAGCGCGCCGCGAAAAAAGGTGTAAATGACGATATGATGGTCGAACATGAGGCTTCAATCGGCGCGCTTTCATGATCTTTTTGAACGCAAGAAGATTTTTTTCTTTTGCCTTTGCCTCTCTTGCCTTCTTTTTGATGGCGTTCTCTGTGAATGCCGAAACACGTGATGAGCAACTCACGCGGCTCTTTACGGAACTTCATGACGCGCCTTCGAAAGAAGTAGCCGCGCAAATTGAATCTCGGATCCAGAGCCTATGGCTCAAATCAAAGAGCGATACGACTGATCTTCTGATGCAGCGCGCCGCCATGGCTATTGCCAACCAAGATTATCCTGTTGCTATTGAAATGCTTGATCGGGTGATTACGCGTGAGCCGGATTTTGCCGAGGGGTGGAACAGACGCGCCACCGTCTTTTTTCTGATGGAGGATTTCAATCGTTCCATAAGTGATATTGCGGAGACGTTGAAACGCGAGCCTCGCCATTTCGGCGCTCTGTCGGGCCTAGGTTTCATCTTACTGATGCGCGGTGATACAGCTCATGCGCGCGAGACTTATGAGAAAGTGCTCGCAATTTATCCATTGATGGAGAGCGCTCGCCTCACAATCGAAAAAATCGATAAGGAAAAAGGCGAGACGTCTCTTTGATGAGTTAAAACATTAAGGTGCGTAAGCAATGCGCACCATATTTGTGGCACCCGGCGTTCCGAAGGGCACGCCCGCAACTATGATGATGCGTTCTGCCGATTTCGCAAACCCTTCTGAACCTGCGATTTGAGCGGCACGATTAGCCATATCATCAACATCATGCGCATCTTCAGTCACGAGAGCGTGAATGCCCCAGGCGATGGCTAAACGACGTGCGGTTGAGATGCTGGGAGTTAAGGTGAGCACGGGTGCTTCGGGCCTTTCACGCGCGATACGAAGACCTGTCGCGCCGGAGGTGGTCCATGCCACAATCGCTTTCAGATCAAGCGTCTCGGCAATGTCGCGGGTCGCCATCGCAATGGCGTCAGCGCCTGTGGCTTCAGCTTTCGCGCGTTGATTGGTAATGATCGAACGATAGATCGGATCACTTTCAACTTCTTCCGCGATGCGGTTCATGGTTGATACCGCTTCTTCCGGGAACTGACCGGCCGCTGATTCTGCAGACAACATAATTGCGTCGGCGCCATCGAAAACAGCCGTTGCCACATCCGAGACCTCGGCACGTGTTGGCACCGGCGATGTGATCATCGACTCAAGCATTTGCGTGGCAATCACAACGGGCTTGCCCATGCGTCGGGCGGTTCGTGTAATCCGCTTCTGCAAACCGGGTACTTTTTCCATCGGCAATTCGACGCCGAGATCCCCACGCGCCACCATCAACGCATCGGACAACTCAATGATCTCATCAAGACGCGTGATCGCTTGCGGCTTTTCAATTTTTGAGAGAACGAGTGCGCGACCGCGTGCAATTTTTCTCACTTCAGCGACATCTTCGGGTCGTTGCACGAAAGAAACGGCGATCCAATCAATTCCCGCTGCGAGTGAGGCCTCAAGATCGGATCGGTCCTTTTCCGTCATGGCAGACACAGGAATGGTTGTATCGGGCAGGCTGACGCCTTTGCGATTGGAGGCTTTCCCTGCCACTTCGACAACGGTCACCGCGCGGGTCTTTGTTGCCTCAACAACGCGCAAACGCACTTTGCCATCATCGATCAAAATGACATGACCCGGCTCGAGAGCCGCAAGAATTTCCGGATGAGGAAGATGGACGCGCTCGGCATTGCCCGGTTGCTTATTGGCGTCGAGAATGAATGTCTGACCCTTCTCGAGCATGACAGCGCCATCAGCGAATGTATCAAGCCGCAATTTAGGTCCTTGCAAGTCAACCATAATGCCGATCGGGCGGCCGACTTTGCCTTCAACCTCGCGGATCATCGATACCTGCTCGCGCATACTGTCATGCGAGGCATGACTCATATTGATGCGAAACACATCGGCACCCGCCAGAAAGAGCTTCTGGATCATATTGACCGATATCGAGGCTGGTCCGAGTGTCGCAATAATTTTGGCCCGCCGCATCCGTCTCATCTGTTTTACTTTCTTATTTCGGGGCTGATTTGGCTGGATCAGTCAGTTGGACCGTCCAGCTTTTCTGCTCACCTGTATCCACTTCAAAAAATTTCATTCTGTCATAACCGCGCGCGAGGCAATTCTCTACCCCATCAATTGTAAATTGTCGGTCTTGCGTGCAGAGCCATGATGTCCCGCTCCACTCGCCGCCACGATCATAATCTTGGGCATAGATATAAACATAACGTGACGGCAGATTGCCGTTGAGCAAGGTCTCGCAGGCGCTCGGCTTGATATTCCACCAGCCTTCGCTGCGCCATCCGGCCGCGGTCTTGTAGCCGATAGCAATCCCCACACGGCTTGTCGTTGTGTTACAAAGGCGCAAATCGGCATGGGCCGGCGAGAGAAAGCCACCGAAGATGCCGATCGCTGCGGCAAGACCTGTTGAAATTATCAGACCTTTGATCATTTCACATTTGTCTCACGTCGTTTTTGCCGTCTCTATCGATACGTCGGATGATGGTTTGGCATTTTTGGGACGCGCAACCCAGATTCCTGCGAGAATGGCGGCGCCACCTAGAAGTTGGAGACCCGATAGTGCCTCATCGAGATAGACCCATCCGGCAATCGCTGCTGCGAAGGCCTCAATGAAAATCACGAAGGATGTGAACACCGTGGGCAATCGTCCCAGCGCGATGGCGAGTAATCCCTGTCCACCAGTATGGCTGATGAGTGCCAAAGCGAAGAGCGCATAAAAGCCAAAAGGCTTTTCAGGCAGCATGACATCGCCATGTACAAGCGCAAAAATCAGGATGATGGGCGCGGCAATCAGGGACATGCCGAACGTCGCGCGAGCAGCTCCGGCAAATTTCCGTGTGGACTGAACGGCGAAAAAATAGAGACCGAAAAAGACTGCGGTACCCAAGGCGAACAAATCGCCTTTCACATGGTTCGGATCCAGTTCGATCGAGCGCCCGATCAAAGCAAACCCGCCAAGAATGCAAAACAGAATACCAAGTGGAATGGTGGCGTGTATCTTTTCGCGATAAACAAGCCAAGACACGAGCACAACCCAAATCGGAGTCGTGGTGCCGAGAAATGTCGCATTGGCGATCGTCGTGTTGAGGATAGCGATATGCCAGAGCAAAAGATCACCGGCGAATAGGCATCCGGCGAGAATGATTGCGCGGTTAAGCGTGGGACGCGGACCCTGACCCGCGCGCTTTTCCTCCATGATGGCCCAAAGCCACAGGACGGGCAGAGCTAAAGCCACGCGCCAAAAGGCTGAGGCAAAGGCGGGCACGCCGGCGTCGGATGAGAACCGAACGAAGAGGGGCGATATACCCATGGCGCAGGCGCCTAGGATCAAGGCTACCAAGCCGATAAGGTCGATCCCGTTGCGGGGTGCTGAGGCAGTCGAAGGTGAAGAAGCGGTCATACTGTTGGTTGTACTTTTTTCGAATGAATGTTTTCTATGGCATGACTATGCGCCGGCGACAAAATTCATAGCTGGCGGGCCCTTTTTTCGATGTTTCTATGACCGCTCCATTTGACGCCTTAACGCCCCAAAATGCTCCCGACCATCCGATCACCTCGATCCCTGGCGATCCGGCGTCGGGCATCTTGATCTTGTGTGATCATGCCTCGAACGAGATCCCGCCTGAATATCGCGATCTCGGTCTGCCACATGCCGAGCTCGAGCGTCATATCGGCTATGATATCGGGGCAGCATGGATGACAGAAGCCATGGCCGAAGCGCTGGGGGCGCCGGCTTTGCTCACGAATTTCTCACGACTGTTGATTGATCCCAATCGGGGTGAGGATGACCCGACTTTGGTGATGCGCCTGTCCGATGGGGCTGTTGTCCCCGGCAATAAAACTATTGATCAGGCGGAAATTGACCGCCGGATTCGCCGCTTTTACCGGCCCTATGACCGCGCCATCAGATCAGCCCTCGAGGCCGCGCGTGCGGCGGGCGTCCGGCCGATTATCATTTCCAATCATTCTTTTACGCCCATATGGCGCGGGAAGCCGCGGCCCTGGCATGCGGGCATTCTCTGGGCCAAGGACGGACGGCTGTCGCAAGCTTTGATTGAAGCGTTGCGCTCGGATCCCGCGCTCGTGGTCGGCGATAATGAACCCTATAATGGGGCGCTCACCGGCGACGTGATTGATCGTCATGCGCTTTCGCATGGCTATTCCAATACTCTGATCGAAATCCGGCAGGATTTGATCGCCACGCGGGAAGCGGCACGGGCTTGGGGGCATCGGCTTGCGGTCACGCTTGAGATGATCCTCCGTGACCCGATCCATCGCCAGGATTTCCGGTCATCCACAGGCCTGTGAAATCCCGAGAACCCCGCGCTTGACCCGCGTTCTGTGATGACGGACAGGAAAGCCTCATTTTATTTCACCCTCAAAGTCAGGCGAGGCACTCATGTCGAATTCGGTATCAGGCGACGAACTCAGGGCCTTTATCGAGCGCATTGAGCGCCTTGAAGAGGAAAAAGCCGCGCTCGCGGGCGATATTCGCGACGTCTATTCCGAAGCCAAAGCCAATGGCTTCGATACCAAGATCATGCGCAAGATTATTACGTTGCGCCGCAAGGATCATGCGGAGCGCAAAGAGGAAGAGGCGATTATGGATCTCTATCTCGAAGCGCTAGGAATGCAGGCCTGACCAGCCGCTACCGCTTTCGCCGAACAGACAGCGGTATCTTTTGTCGAGAAATGGCCGAGGCTCGGTGACGGATCATCCGCCATCGAGAATCGCGTTGTCGACGTGCTCGCAGGCATACGCGCGGCGTTGACGGCTTCTGTCGATAGCGCCTTGCTCGCGGGTAGTGCGGCCGTGTTTGCCGGCTTGGATTCAGCGGGCTTTTGTCCACCGAGCTTTGCGGTTTCAGATGGCAAAGATGTTTTACTGCGCGGCGCGGGCGCTGTAGGAGCCGCTGTGTCATTTATCGGCGCATAGGCTAATGTGATCGTTGGCGCAGCCTTAGAACGCGCATCCGTCATGAGCGGTGGAAGAGCGCCTTTCTTTGTCTTAGAGCCAAGACTTGCTGTCGTTGCGGGACCATCGTCGGCGGTAAGCGAAGCAACGCGCGCCGTTGTTTTTTCGCGGATCGGCGGCAAGGGCACAGAGGCCGCTACAGCACCCCGAAGAGGAATGAGCGCAGGAAGCGGTCGAGCGGCACCATTGGCGAGGGGCTGCGCGCCGGACTGCCATACAAGCTGAGGCGTTGAAGAGTTAAGCGCCAGCAAAGGTTGGCTACCCGGCCGTGCCTGCGGTATCGGCGCGTTCGGCGCGGCCTTTGCCATTTTAAAGGACGAAAGCGGCGGTAGTGCTGCCATCGGTAAGGGCTTGGACTGCGTGGGTTTGCGGGTGATGGCGGCTTCCGGTGTATCAGGCGCTTCCTCATCCGACGAAGGTGTTGCTTTCGCAACAGCGACGCGTGACACCGGCTTTTGCGCGATGACTTCGCTCTCATCATCCTCGGTATTGCC
>CAWUMH010000018.1:0-20934 GCA_963923565.1 uncultured Alphaproteobacteria bacterium | reverse complement strand
GTTTGAAGGAAGGACTTACAGTCTTTCGTGATCAGGAGTTTACAGCAGATCAAAGATCGCGGGCCGTGAAGCGGATCGCTGATGTACGCAATCTGCGAGCGCAACAATTCGTTGAGGACAGCGGCCCCCTCGCCCATCCTGTAAGGCCGCATGAATATCGAGAAATCAATAATTTCTACACACCGACAGTCTATGAAAAAGGGGCCGAGCTGATCCGGATGCTCAAGATCCTAATCGGCGCAGAACATTTTAAAAAGGGGATGGATCTTTACCTATCGCGTTGCGATGGTACTGCTGCAACTATTGAAGATTTTCTCTCCTGTTTTGAAGAAGCCAGCGGTCAATCGCTATCTGACTTTTCAAAATGGTACCGCCAAGCCGGTACCCCGCATGTAACAGTTATAGAAGATTTTGATACAAAGAGCGGCAATTGGACAATTCGCTTCTCTCAAAATACTGCGCCTACCCCTGGACAACCATCAAAAGAACCTTTGGTAATCCCCATTGCTCTTGGATTCATAGATGAGACAGGACGCGCTTTGTCTCTTTCTCCCCGAGACGGCGAGATTAAAAACAACGTGTTTATTCTCTCGGAAGGACAGGGAAAACTCGTTTTTGGAGGACTTGAGCGGAAGCCAATCCTATCGGCTCTTCGCGAATTTTCTGCGCCCGTTGTTTTGCATCATCAAACCAACGAAGCTGAAGATATTGTACGTCTAGCTCATGACAACGACTCTTTTAATCGCTGGCAGGCTGCCCAAAGCCTTGCCACCGCACTCTTGAAATCGGGTGTTTCGGACTTACGGACGGGTAAAGATTTTGTAACCGATAATCGCTTTACGGATGCGCTTCGTGCCGTCCTCTCGGGTGATGATCACGCCTTCATGTCACAGATCCTGACAATGCCATCTGAATCCGACATCGCCCGTGACATCGGTTCAGATGTTGATCCCGATGCCATCCGAGATGCCCGTCTGGCGCTTCGGAAATCAATCGGAGAAGCGCTTGCTGATTCCCTCCAGGCTCTGATTGAAACGCTTTCAACCCGACAGAGCTATTCACCGGATGCGAAGAGCGCGGGACGCCGTGCGTTGCGGATTATTGCTCTTGATCTATTGTCATGTGGCAAGCCTGCAATCGGGCTGCCTATCGCGGAGAAGCTTTATCACGACGCCGACAATATGACTGAGCGGTTTGGCTCACTGTCTATTCTTGCCCAACATCGGGGTGACGCGCGGGAGCGCACACTTCAGGAGTTTGCAAATCGGTTTGAATCCGACCCCCTCATTCTTGATAAATGGTTTTCACTTCAAGCGTCTATTCCCGAAAGTGAAACACTTGGTCGTGTAAAGGCTCTCATGAGCCACAAGGGATTTTCCAAATCGAATCCGAACAGGTTGCGGGCGCTGGTCGGCGCCTTTGCGATGTCCAATCCCTCGCAATTTAACCGGGCTGACGGTGCGGGTCATGACTTCGTCGCTGGAATCGTTATTGAAACTGACCGCTCGAACCCACAGGTCGCCGCTCGGATCTTGGGCGCGTTTAAATCGTGGCGTGCCCTCGAATCAAAGCGGCAGGGCTTTGCGAAAATTGCCCTAGAACGGATCGCGGCAGAGAAAAATCTCTCGACAGATGTCCTCGACATCGTGACCCGCTCGCTTGCGGCTGAGTCATAAAAAGATTCAGTTTCAAAGACTTGGCATTTCGCCCTGCTGTGGCACCAAAAAAAGTTTTATCAAGACTTTGTTAAGGTCTGGACAAATCACCGCGTCATGATTCAGATGCGTTGATTCGGGCGGCTGGGGGCAGCAAGCGCCGAAGATTACGGGTCGGAAGCCGAAGGGTTTAACGATGGCGCACAATAACGTGGCCAGCGCACGGTCTCGTGCGGGCACGATTCAGGGACTAGCACGATCGCTTGTAAGCCCAACTTATGCGCGCGCGCTTATGCTCGAACCTTTGTTACGACGCCTCATTCCCGTACTTATACTTATATGCCTATCAGCATTGGGCTTTGCTCTTTATCATCATGTGCTTGCTTCTCACGCGCGAGCCATCACACTCGTTTCTGATGAAATAGATATTTCGGCAGCTCTTATCCGCGCCGAGTTAACAACGCAGAATAATGACAAAGGCGGCGCGACTCCCACCAATTGGCAAGCGGTTCTCATGCAAGCGGCGGCTGGACAGCGCATCGACCGCACTCATTACCTGGCATTGAGCGATGATACGGGGACTATCCGCGCAACATTGCCGGCAGACTTAACACCGAATTTAATACCGCTTGCGCCAATCTCGAATACAGAAGCCAATGGCCGTGCCCTTTCTCGGGTTATCTTGGCGGATCAGCGCGAAGCACTTGTCGCAACCGCGCGTCTTCATGCGCCCTTCGGCGAAGTAATCATGATTGCGCCCATTGATCAGGCTCTTGAAGCGTGGACTTTTGATTTAATGGAGCAAGCGGCAATTCTCGCAGGTGCCGCGCTACTCATTCTCGCGCTTTCAGCGGCTTGGTATGGGCAAGCCTGGCGCGCGCGGCAATCGGATGCAATCCTTGCCAATGTTAAGGATCGCCTAGATCTCGCATTAAATCGCGGGCGTTGCGGCCTTTGGGATTGGGATATCGCACGGGGTACGATTTTCTGGTCGGATTCCATGTATGATATTTTAGGCTACAAGCGCCATGCCGAATTTATGTCATTCGGCGAAGTCAATGCGCTTGTTCACCCTGATGATAGCGATCTTTTTGAATTGGCCGACCGTCTTGCGGCTGATCGCGTTGATACCGTTGACCAAGCGTTCAGAATTCGCGCGGCAAATGGTGAGTGGGTTTGGATTAGAGCGCGCGCCGAACTCGTGCATGACGGCAAGGGACAAGATCAGCATTTAATCGGCATTGCGGTCGATATCAGCGAACAACGCCGGACCGCAGCAGAGTCGGCGACTGCTGATCTCCGTCTTCGCGATGCTATTGAAAGTCTTGGCGAAGCCTTTGTACTTTGGGATTCCAACAATGATCTCGTTCTTTGTAATTCGAAATTTCGTGACATGCATGGTCTGCCCGCTGAGCTTGTTCAACGGGGTACATCTTATGAACGCCTAAAGCCCTGGCTTCAAAGATCTCACCCAATCCTTCGGGACAATGATACAAACGCGACCCTTGACTCCACACAATCCTATGAAGTGATGATTGCGGATGGGCGCTGGTTGCAAGTGAATGAACGGCGCACAAAGGATGGCGGCCATGTTTCGGTCGGCACAGACATCACCGCATTAAAAACAGAAGAGCAACGCTTCCAAGAATCAGAACGTAAACTCACCGCAACCATCTCCGATTTACGCCGGTCACGGCTCGCGCTTGAGACGCAAGCTGAACAATTGACACAACTCGCTGAGCGCTATCTTGAACAAAAAGCCGAAGCCGAAAGCGCGAACCGTGCTAAAAGCGAGTTTCTTGCAAAAATGAGCCATGAGTTGCGGACACCGCTCAATGCCATTCTTGGCTTCTCTGAGATTATGGAAGCCGAGTTATATGGCTCTCTCGGTCACGCGAAATACAAAGATTATTGCCACGATATCACGCGCAGCGGTCAGTCGCTTCTAACAATTATTGCCGATATTCTTGATATGGCCGAACTCGAAGCGGGTAAAATTCGTATCGACAAAAAACTAATGATTTTGAGCGATGCAGCACGCGAAGCTGTTGAAGCGATGCGTCCAATGGCCGAGGAGAAAGGCATTAAACTCCATGCTAATTTCTCGGATCAGCGTCCGCTTATGGCCGATCGCCGTGCCATCTCTCGCATTTTGTCCCACCTGATCTCGAACGCTATCAAGTTTACGCATGAAGGCGGTCGCATCTCAGTCTCCACACGGGAAGTTTCGGGTGCAGTCAATCTCTATGTCGAAGACACCGGCATCGGCATTCCGAAAGATGCTCTTGCAAAACTGGGACGTCCCTTTGAATGGGTTGATCTTGATGCACGCCAACCAACCGAAGGGGCAGGTTTGGGCTTGGCCATCGCCCGATCCTTTGCCGAATTGCATGGCGGCACATTGACGATCCGTTCAACCGAAGGATCAGGAACAACAGTTCTTGTACGCTTTCCCATTCGCGCAGGACCGCCGCTTGAAGAGGCAGCGTAACAAGCACAATCGACTCGCTGACTCTTAAGATTCAGCGAGTCTTTTTGTAACCACAGCGCTGACACGCGCCCGCAATTCAGCGAAATGAAGTTCAAGCACTTTGAAATCCGGCAACCCCGCAAGAGTTGCCAGTCGCTTTAACGTAGCGCGATCTGCTTTGGTGGGCGTAAAATCACCGCTCACCATGGCGCGGAGCCACTGCATCATATCGCGCATCAACTTATAGTTTTCAATCAGGGGGTTAACTTCTTCGGGCGATAAAAGGCCCAGTCTTTTCGCATTCGTTAAAATATTCGTAGTCTCTGAGGCAATCAAATCAGGGTGGGTAGCGCCCTTCTCAAGAACAAGCGCTTGCGCGACGAATTCAATATCCATTAATCCGCCCGCAACATGTTTGAAGTCCCAAGGATCGCTATCGCCCTTCTCTTTGGCAAGTAACTCACGCATATCGCGCGCACCACCACGAATGACTTTTACCTCACGCGGCTTCGTTAAAATCTTTCGAAGAATATCCGACACTTCCGCCATAAAGTCGGGATCGCCGGCAACGGCGCGCGCCCTGACAAGCGCTAAATGTTCCCACAAGTCTGCATCGGCCCCAAAATGATAATCAAGGAAGCCGCGATATTGTGTTGCAGCCGGCCCCTTATTGCCAGAAGGCCTAAGCCGCATATCGACAGCATAAAGCGTTCCACGCCGAGTCGGTACCGTCAACGCACTTATCAATCGTTGCGTTAAACGGCCAAAGTAAACAACGGGATCAAGCGGACGCACGCCATCACTTTCTGTGCCGTTTGGATCGAAGTCATATAAAACCACGAGATCAAGATCAGACGTCGCCGTCATTTCTCGAGATCCCAACCGACCCATACCGAGCACCGCAAGACGGCCACCTTTTACATATCCATGATCACGGCTGAATCGCCGCAAAACATCATCAAGCGTAATGCGTATCAAGCCCTCCGCAATGGCGGCGAATGCACTGCCGGCCTGTTCGGGCGACAAAACACCCGACAACATCCGCACACTGACCAGAAACATTTCATGCTGACCGGTCTCACGAATACGATCAAGAAAATCTTCCGCCAGCTCCGGTTCCCCGATCGATGCCTTCATGCGATCGATCAGTAAAGGCAGGTCGGGAAAGGGTTCAATAAAAGCCGGGTCAATAATAGCATCAAGCAGATGGGGTCGACTGGCGACAATATCGGCAAGTCGCGGCGCCGAGCCAAGGATATCAGAAAAAAGTGCAAGGATCGGGCGATGCTCACGTAGAATGGAAAACAATTCAACGGCAGCCGACATGCCACCCAAGACGCGATCAAATCCGGCCAACGCCGTATCGGGATCAGCGGTCTTTCCGAAAGCCGCAAGCAAAGACGGGACCAGCTCAGTCAAAACTTCGCGCGCGCGCGCACTTGTTACCGCAGCACGCCGGCCGAAATGCCACCCGCGCACAGTTTCGGTTGCGCGCTCAGGTTCTGAAAATCCCATGCGCCGCAGCGTTTCAATCGTGTCAGGGTCATCAACGGTTCCCGTGAACACGAGGCTGCCCTCGCGCCCTGCAAGATCAGCCCCTTCCTCAAAGAGTTGCGCATAATGACTTTCAACACGTTTCGCTTCCGCGATAAGTGCCTTTGAAAAAGCGCCCTCACTCACATAACCGCAAAAGAGCGCGAAGCGCTTGAGCGCATCTTCATCGCTAGGTAATCTTTGCGTCTGCTCATCACTCAACATTTGCAAACGATGTTCGATCCGCCGCAAAAAGAGATAGGCTTGATCAAGGTCGTAGCGTGCTTTGTCGGAGATCCATCCTTCACGCTCCAAAGCTTGAAGCATTTCGAGTGTTCGCCGACCACGCAGCGCAGGTCTCCGTCCGCCAAAAACGAGTTGTTGTGTTTGGACAAAGAATTCGATTTCACGAATACCGCCACGACCCAATTTGATGTCATGTCCGGCAACCGCAATTGACTCATGGCCACGCACAGCATGGATTTGCCGCTTCATCGCATGAATATCGGCAATCGCAGCAAAATCGAAATATTTGCGCCAAATGAATGGAGCAAGATCAGATAGAAACGCATTGCCAATATCAATATCGCCTGCAACGGGACGCGCTTTAATCAAAGCCGCGCGTTCCCAATTCTGCCCAACACTTTCGTAATAAGCAAAGGCTGAATTGATTGAAATCGCAACGGGCGTTGAACCTGGATCAGGGCGCAAACGAAGATCGACGCGGAATACATATCCGTCGGATGTTACCTCATCAATCAGACGAACAAGGCCTTTAACGAGCTTGACGAAAAATGGACTAGGCTCGACACCTTCAGTAAGATTTGCTTTAGCGGCGTCATAAAGAACAACGATGTCAATGTCCGATGAGTAATTTAATTCACGCGCACCATGTTTTCCAAGTGCCAAGATAACAACGCCACAGGGCCTATCTTTGTCATGAGTGATAAGTTTCCCAGACGTAGCTTCTTCAACCAAAAGAAAATTAAGGGCTGCATTAAGGCTTGCATCGGCGAGATCGGAGAGGGCTTCAGTTACGCGAATAACATCCCAAACGCCTCCCAAATCGCACAGGGCTATTAACAGTGCGGCCTCTTGTTTAATCAGCCTCAATCGCCGTTTCATTGCGGCTTCATCGCCTGCATGAATCGTTGCCGCCTGAGCACAAGATGAGACTAAACCGGAAAAATGTGCCTCGGGATCGCTTTCAATGATTTGTAATAGCCGTGAAGGATCACGATGCACTAAGCGCCAGAGATAGGGAGAATGTCCGGCCAGAGCAAGAAGTAGATCACGAAATTTTGGGTAATAGTCGACGTGAGCTATTAAGCGCGTCAAGTCTTGCGTATCTCTTGACGAGAAAAACTGTGTAAGATGCGATTGTGCAATTTTCCGATCAACAGGCTTCGGCGCTGTTTTAATTTGCTCGAGTAGAGTTTGGGTCATGTTTTACTCATGACAGGCAAGGAGAGGACAACCCGCAAACCGGGTGCATGATCTTCAAGCTTCAAAGTCCCATTATGCAACCGCGCAATCGCCGCGGCCAGAGAGAGACCAAGGCCTGACCCCGGCCTCGTGCGTGACGTTTCAAGCCGAACAAAGCGATCGAGCACACGTCCGCGATCTTCTTCAGCAATTCCCGGTCCCCGATCCGCAACAGACAATTCAATCAAGTCATTCCTACGCTCGACGGCGACCGTAATTTCATTTTTTTGATGCGTATCTTCTTGCTCTCTGGAAGCAGAGTATTTAATCGCGTTATCAATAAGATTAGCGAGGGCTTGTCCCAAAAGTTCCCGTGAACCACGAATTTCAATTGGCGCATTGGCCTTTACAATCAATTTCATTCCCGCTTCATCAGCCAGCGGTTCGTAAAGCTCTGCAACATCATGCGCTATTGCGGACAGATCAAGATTATCCCCCCTGTCGAAGGCGCCTCCGGCCTCGGCCCTCGCGATCATCAAAAGAGCGTTGAATAGCTTAATGAGGCCATCCGCCTCGTCGATCACATGATCGAGCGCTAAACGAAGGTCGTCCACTGAACGGGAATTTCGCAATGCTTCCTCGGCGCTGTTGCGTAAACGGGTAAGTGGCGTCTTCAGATCATGCGCGATATTGTCAGAGACTTCCTTTAGCCCTTTCATCAATTCCTGAATGCGCTCAAGCATCGTGTTGAGACTTTGCGCCAAACGATCGAGCTCATCATCCGTACCCGATACCGTCAAACGTCCAGAGAAGTCTCCCGCCATAATAAGACGCGTTGTTTCGGTCATCTGATCAATCCGCGTCAACACGCGGCGTGCAACAAAAACGCCTCCGGTCACCGCGAGCGCGAGAACAAACAAAATTGACCATCCACCCGTGCGCCAAATGACTGCGCGGAAACGTGCTGTTTCAGCGAGATCACGGCCGACCATCAGTCTAAATCCGCCAGGCAGAATTACGGTTTCAACGAGTGCTCTGTGGGGCCGCGGCTCGCCATCCTCAATGACGCGATAGAAAAGCTCATAAGTGCCCGCTTCAAGAAGCCCCTCACTCTCAACGCTCATAATATTGCCCGCAAGCGTTTCACCGGAGGCAGAGGTCACGAGATAGAGCGAAGAACCGGGTTGTTGCGAGCGCCGCTCAATCTGGCGAACAAGACGAACGACGCCACCGATATTGTATTGTCCTAGCAGACCCTTGATTTCCTCACTCACAGTCACGCTAACCTGTTCGTCAAGCAGACGTTGCGCGCTAAAGCCGACATAGACTAAAATGGTAATCGCAAAAATGGTGAAGATCAGCAAAATGCCGATCGCCAATTTAAAAGCAGTGGTACGAAATAATCTACCGAGACGTTTCACGAAGTGTATATCCTGCACCACGGATTGTATGAATCAATTGCACCGTGTGATTTTTATCAATCTTTGCCCGTAAGCGCGAAACGTGTACATCAATCACATTGGTCTGGGGATCAAAATGATAATCCCAAACGTGCTCGAGAAGCATGGTGCGGGTTACAACTTGACCGGCATGCCGCATTAGATATTCGAGCAAACGGAATTCACGCGGCTGTAAATCAATTTCTACGCCTGCGCGTGTAACACGATGAGAAAGGCGATCAAGCTCGAGATCGGCAACGCGAAAAGTGGTTTCTTCTGTTGGCGCAATGCGTGCTCGACGCGAGAGAATTTCAACGCGGGCTAACAGCTCTGAAAAGGCATAGGGCTTGGGGAGATAATCATCGGCACCGGCCCTAAGGCCTTTCACGCGATCATCAACCTGCCCGAGTGCCGAGAGAATAAGAGCAGGTGTTTCGATGGCTTGCTCACGCAAAGCGCGGATCAAAGCGAGACCATCCATACGCGGAATCATACGATCGACAATCAACACATCATAGCGGCCATCGGCCGCCATGGCATAACCATCTAAGCCGTCAGACGCATGATCAATCGAATGGCCAAGTTCCCGAAAGGCTTTGACCAGATAAACGGCCGCGGAGGCATCGTCTTCAATCAGAAGAAGCTTCATAATACCCATCACTTGGTCCGCTTTGCCCGCGAGCGTCAAGAAAAAATGCGGCAGACCCGGAGGGACAACCGGATCTGCCGCTTAAGAACGGACCGCCATCTCGGAGGACGGGTGAGACCGGCCCGTTAAAAAGACGACTAGCCTTTCGGAAAGGCGAGCGCGACAAAGCGCATCCCGTCTTCACCCTTCAAGCGTAAAACCACCGCCTTGCGTCCCTCTTTGCGGGCGTCATCAATCGCAGCGCGCACATCAGAAGGCTTCACGACTTGTTTGCCGGAAATCTCCAGAATGATGTCTCCCTTGCCAATACCCTTCTCGGCACCAACACCATTGGGATCGACATCGGTAACTAGCACGCCACTCCCGTCTTTAGACGGGGCTAAAGCAAGGCCGAAAGCCGGAGACACTTTTGCTGTAGCGGGATCAGCGATTTGCGTTTTTGTTTCAGGGAGAGCAACAAGCTTGATTGTAGCGACCTGTTCTTTGCCGGCGCGAAGATAGGTGATCTTTGCACTATCGCCCGGCTTAATTTGAGACACATGACGCGTTACATCACGCGGTGCTGCCATCGCTTCACCATTCACCGCGATAATCGTATCACCAGGCTTTAAACCGGCATCGGCAGCAGGGGTGCCCGGCTGAGTTTCAGCAATCAAAGCGCCTTTCGGTTCTTTGAGACCAAGACTTTCCGCAAGCTCTGGAGTCACAGGTTGAATCTGAACACCGAGATAACCGCGCGCAACTGAACCGCCATCCTTCAAAGCACTAATAACGCTTGAGACTGTTTCAGAGGGAATGGCAAAAGCAATACCGACACTACCGCCGGACGGGGAGTAAATCGCTGTATTTACACCAACGACTTCGCCTTTGAGATTGAAGGTCGGCCCACCAGAATTACCACGATTAACCGGCGCATCGATTTGAATGTAATCGTCATAGGGACCCGACCCGATATCGCGTCCGCGTGCCGAAACAATACCTGCTGTTACGGTTCCGCCGAGGCCAAAGGGATTACCAACGGCGACTACCCAATCACCTACGCGCGGGGCAGACGATGCAAGCGGCACAAAGGGGAAATTCCCAGACTGCTCCGTTTTGAGCAAAGCAAGATCCGTCTTTGGATCACGTCCTATGATTTTCGCGTCCAGCGTTTTGCCTTCATCCGTCGTGAGCGTTACAGCAACTGCATTTTCTACGACGTGATGATTTGTTACAACATAGCCATCAGCAGAAATGAAGAAGCCTGAACCCTGTGAGAGTCCAAATTGCTTCGGGCCGCCTTTGTGACCTCCACGCCCTTCACGAAATTGTTTGAAGAATTTCTCGAGCGGATGACCAGGAGGCAGATCGGGGATCATCATGCCGTCACTGCCTTCACCGTTATCAGCAGCTGACTCAACTTTCACTTTAACCGAAACAACCGCGGGGCGAACCTTGTCTACAATATCGGCAAAGCTGGGCATCGACTGCACCATGCCTTGCGTCTCCGCATATGCAGGAGTCGGTTTCAAATCAGCAACTAGGGGAACAGCGACGCCGAGCGCACCGAGAACCGCAACACCCGCAAGAAGGCGGCGGCGAAGCATAGGGCGATTAGGGTGATCCTTGCGGAATGTCTCACTCATTTTCATGTCTCCATTCATCCAAACCAATATCAGGCAATGCGCCTGACCATGGATCAGTTAAATGGCAGATCACGCCTTACGGAGATTTCACGCCCGCATGAATTATTGGTAAGGTTTCAAGTGCTCCGGCTCTTTTTGGCAAGAAGAGCGTCAAGACGGGCTTTTTCTTCTGCCGTCAAAGGCAAATCAGAAGCTGATTGGGAACCGCGACGTCGTGCCGCACGCCAAACAAAAAGGCCGCTCACGACAAGTACTAAAAAAGGTGATCCCCAAAGGAAAATTGTATCCACCGCTATTCGTGGTTTAAGAAGAATAAACTCTCCGTAGCGATCAACCAGATATTGGCGGATTTCGGAATCGCTTGCACCAGACTGCAACCTATCGCGCACAAGCAAACGCAAATCACGCGCCAAAGGCGCGTGTGAGTCATCAATCGATTGATTTTGACAAACGAGGCAACGCAATTCGGAAGAGATCGCGCGCGCACGCGATTCAAGCGCCGGATCTTTCAGAATTTCATCGGGCTCAACCGCATAAGCAGCGGTACTGAAGAACAAAATAAAATAGAGACAACCCAGCAGACGACGCATCATGCGGGCGCCCCACGATTCTTCGTGACTGATCGCGTTACACGTTCAGCCGCTGCAATTCGCACACGACGATCCGACAAAGACAAAGCGCCGCCAAACGCCATAACAAGAGCGCCGCCCCAAATCAGCGTGACAAGCGGCTTCCAGTAAAGGTGAATGCTTACACGGCCGTCAGGAAGAATCTCATTCAAACTCGCATAAAGCTGGCCAAGACCAAAAGTTGCGATGCCGGCTTCTGTTGTGGGCATTTCACGACCCGCGTGAACCCGCTTCGATGTTTCAAGCGCGCCAAGTGATTGATCGTCGCGTAAAATCACAAAGCGCGCACCGTCCTCCCGGTACCCCGCGCCGGAACGTTTGAAACTTGACTCAAGCATCACGACATAGGGCCCGACAGCGATCTTTTCACCAGGCTTTGCAATCGAAATATGCTCAACGCCCCACGCCGTGGCCGCAATACCAATAACGCTCAAACCTAAACCGGCATGAGCAAGCGCTGTCCCCCATGCCGAACGCGGTAATCCAATCGAACGTGCAAACATGATGCGTAGATCAAAACGTTGTGGTTTGATGCGTGTGAAAATCTCGGTGGCTGAACCTAAAATCAACCAAAGACCTAAACCAATACCGACGGGAGCCATGATCGGTCCGCCGGTTGTGAAGCCGATGATAATCAAAGCAGCAAGTGCTGCGACACCAAAAGCTAAAAGCAGTCTTTGCGTCACGCCCAGAAGATCACCACGTTTCCACGGCATGGACTGACCAAAAGGCACGAGAACAACAAGAATAATAAACAAGGGCACAGCGGTGAGATTGAAGTAAGGCGCACCAACGGAAATCTTTGACCCCGAGAATGTTTCAAGAACAAGCGGATAAAGGGTTCCGACCAGTACAGCGACAGTTGATGCTGCCAGAAACAGATTATTCAACACAAGCGCCCCTTCGCGCGACACAGGCGAAAACAATCCACCTTGCCTCAGGGCAGACGCACGCAAAGCAAACAGTAATAAGCCGCCGCCAATGAATACGATCAGAATACCAAGAATAAAGAGCCCGCGGCCGGGATCGCTTGCAAAAGAATGAACTGATGTGATGACGCCCGAACGAACAAGAAATGTACCAAGCAAAGACAATGAAAATGTGAGGATCGACAACAAGATCGTCCACACTTTCAGTGCATCGCGCTTCTCCATGACAATGGTTGAATGCAGAAGAGCAGTACCCATCAACCAAGGCATGAGCGACGCGTTTTCAACCGGGTCCCAAAACCACCATCCGCCCCAGCCTAATTCGTAATAAGCCCAGTACGAACCCATCGCGATGCCAAGCGTAAGGAAAATCCACGCCAACAGTGTCCATGGCCGAACAAACCGCGCCCAAACCGCATCGATACGGCCATGGATCAACGCACCAATCGCGAAAGCAAAGGCAACAGAAAAGCCTACATAGCCCAGATAAAGAAGCGGCGGATGAATTGCTAAACCGGGATCTGCAAGAATGGGATTCAAGCCTTGCCCGTCCGGTGGCGGATCGCCCAATCGCAAAAAAGGATTAGACGTTAAAACAATAAAAACAAGGAACGCTAAAGCAATCGCTCCTTGTATAGACAATACGCTTGCAAGAAGCCGCTCAGGCATCCCGCCACCTCGCAGCGCAACAAGAGCCGCAAAAAAAACGAGGATCAAAACCCAGAGCATCATCGATCCTTCATGATTGCTCCAGACACCCGAAATTTTATAGATCAAAGGCTTTGTCGAATGAGAATTCATCACGACATTCGCAACAGAAAAATCCGAACTCACATAAGCGTAAGTCAAAGCGCCATAGCTTAAAAGCACAAGAATAAAAGTTACAAAGGCAGAGGGACGCGCCATGCTTTGCAAGGCGGAATCGCGAGCGATTGCACCCCATAAAGGAAATGCGCATTGCGCGAATGCCGTCACAACGGCAAGTACAAGAGCGTAATGGCCGAGTTCAACAATCATCGTAAATTAAAGCTCATTTGGGAGCTCCCCCTTGCCAGACGCCCTTTGCTTTCAAGGCATCGGCGACTTCTTTCGGCATATAATTTTCGTCGTGTTTCGCAAGAACCGTGTCAGCCTGGAGAACATGATCTTGGGTAATCACGCCCTCCGATACAACGCCCTGCCCTTCGCGGAAAAGATCGGGCAAAGATCCCTTATAAACAACCGGCAACTTTGCCTCACCATCCGTGATAGCAAAGCGGATGATTGGTAAAGCTGTTTTATCGACGCTGCCGACATCAACAAGACCACCGATACGCACGCGCGTGTTTGGTCCAATAGCCTGCTTGGAGACATCAGAGGGCGTATAAAAAAACACGATACGATCATTAAGCGCATAAAGAATAAGACCGGCAGCTGCCGCAAGAACGATCCCGGCTGCAGCAATCAAAGAAAGTCTTTTTTGTTTGCGTGTCATTTATTTTTCTTCTCACAGTCCCATATCACGCGCGGCGGCATCAATTTTTGCGAGGGCTGCTTGATCATTCGTAAAAGCTAGTTTTGCACGATCGCGAGATGCCTTGGCTTTGTCTGTTTCACCGAGAACTTGATAAGCTCGCATTAATCTCAACCACCCATCAAGATCAGATCCATCTTGGGTCAATCTTTCATCAAGACGTTGAACCATTGAACGGATCATGGCGCCCTGATCAGTCGTCGCATCCGGGACAGCGGGCGTAACCACTCCGGTAAGCGCTTCGACACGGCGCGCAATAAGGCGACCAGGTTCAGAATCGGGGGGAATCGTGCGTGCCAAATCCTGATAAAGTGAAAGCGCGCGCGGACGATCACCATCCTGTTCGGCGGCAACGGCGCGATAATATTGCGCGCGTTCATTTTTAGGATCGATCGTCAGAGCGCGTTCAAAATCTTTAAGCGCCTCTGCTGTGACTATGCCCTCTGCTGCGGCCATCCGCGCTTCGCCGAGGCCCGAGCGCAAATCTGCATTCTCGCCCATCAAACTGATGGCTTTTGTGTAGGCCGTTATAGCTTCACTATAGCGTCCGGTTGAAACATAAACGGGGGCGATCGTAGCCCACCCCTTCCCATCTTCCGGGTGAGTTTCAAGACGAGCCTCCACCTGTGCGATCAATGTCGAAAGATCAGCGTCACGCGCAAAGGACTCAAGGCGCGAGGACAATGGCTGATCAGGTAAACCCGGAGAGCCCGTGTAGCTGTAAAGCGCGAAGGCACCAATCGGCAAACCAACAATCAATAAAACTGCAACAATCCGCCGACGGCTAACATTCGAAGCATCATGGGGAAGCGATTTATTTCCCGATTGAGACGCGAGTAGGCGGCGCGCCGCTTCCCTTCGCGCTTGTTCAGCTGCTTCGGGGGCAATCAAACCACGCGCTAGATCCTGATCTATACCCGCCAATTGAAGTGCGTAAAAATCACGATCATCAATATCGGGGGCATGGCGCGGGGGGCGCGAAAGCGGCCATAACAACCCAAAGATTGTAAAGCCTGTAAGCGATGCAATGAAAAGCCAGAAAACCATGATGAAGTGTTAGGCTGACCGGACCGAGAGGTCACGAAAAAAATAAAAAAAAGGGGCGAGGCACCTGAGTGCCCCGCCCCAAAACAACGGATTTCTGCTCAAATACGTCAGTTGACGATGTCCCAAGCGCCATCAGCAGCCTTACAAGCGGTTCCAGTGCCGGTTTCAGGTTTGCCATTTATATAAATCTTATGGGTGTAAGTCCGACAGGTCCGACTGTTCTCAGCATAAACGGGGCCCGGTTCAACAAAGCCATAGGAACCGCTCGGTGCTTGCCATTTCGTCTGGCGCCCGCTGCTTAAAGCAAGCGACTGCGCGCCATTGGCTTGGCGGCGGGCCTCCTCGTCTAGGCCACGACCAATAGAGCTGCCGACCATTCCGCCAAGCATAGTACCGGCGATAATAGCTGCCGTATTACCACTGTCCTTACCGATCTGGCTGCCAATCATGCCGCCTGCAATGGCGCCCAAAATAGTGCCACCCGATTCATTCGGACCTGTTGTTTGCGAACACCCGGCCGCAGCAAAAGCCACGCCCGCTGAAAGGAAAACCGCTATCGCCGATTTCATCGACATAAATTACCCCCAAATCCGATTGTGATCTCGATGACGAGCCACATTCGGATCTCGTCAAAATACTTCGCGACCAATACACGAGATTTCGACAATTTTCAGGCATATTTTTTAATTAAATCACAGGGATGGCAACCGCAGAACTGCCCTTAAACCACCCAATTCCGAATCCTCGAGGGAAAGTGATCCACCATAAAGACTGGCAAGATCAGCAACGATAGCCAAACCTAGACCGGACCCGGGGACTGTCTCATCAAGCCTTTGCCCTCGCCGCATCACATCTTTTCGCTTTTCCGCAGGAAGTCCGGGGCCGTCGTCGGAGACAGTCACCTCTAAAAAATTTCGGCCCTCAATGACGGGAAGACCAAGAGCCTCTATGTGAATCTGGTGTCGTGCCCATTTAGCGGCGTTGTCAACGAGATTACCGACCATATCGTCGAAGTCCCGCCTCTCTCCTCTAAACTTCAGGTCAGATAAGCAATTCAATTCGATTGTAAGAGCGCGCTCTGAATAAATCTTGAGAAATGTACGTTGTAATCCAGCTAGCGCCGGCTCAATTTCTGTGGTCACGCCGATTGCGCCTGCACGCGCGGCAGCACGCGCTCGTTCTAAATGCCAATTGACTTGGTCTCGCATAACATCAGCTTGCTCTCGCACTTTATCGGCAAGCGGCGTTTCCTGTCCTGACGCTTCGTTTAGAATCACGCTCAAGGGGGTTTTAAGCGCATGCGCCAAATTACCAACTTGGGTTCGCGCCCGATCCAAAATATCCCGATTTGATTCAATAAGGAGATTGATTTCACCAGCAACAGGCGCGATATCATCAGGAAATTCGCCCTCAACACGATCACTCAGACCGCGACGAATAGAGCTGATTTGATTTGAAAGTCGTGACAGCGGAAGCAATCCGAAACGAGTTTGAAAAATGGTCGTTACGCCCAAAACACATGCAAGCAAGGCAAAAGCCGTCCAAAGAGCGGTTCTAAAATTCTGAATTGTTTGTTCAATCTCGTCAGCATTTCCGGCAATCTGAACAAGGTACCGCGCGCCATCCGGTAACTCGAGTGCACGTTCAACCAGGCGTAAGCGACGCTCGTCAGGACCAATTATGTAACCCTCGCGACTCGAACCGTCTTGCGACGGAACATGGAGGTCCTCAAGACGCGGAAGACGCCCGCCAAAAAGCGATAAAGAGGAAAAAATATTTTGCGGCGCTGAGCCTTCAATCCGAATTTGCCAATACCAACCGGAGAGCGGCAATGTGAAACGTGGATCGCCTAATCCATAGGGGTCAAAAGCATTAGCAGTATTTTTTGAAGCAATATTCGCGGCGACGGATTGAATATAGACGTGCAGCCTTTCATCAAAGGCGCGTTCAGCGGCGCGTCGGTAAATTTCAGACAAAACAAAGGCTGCGCCAACAAGAATGATAACACTACTCATCATCGCCACAACGACGAGGCGTACACCGATAGAAATGCGTGAAAAGGGGGAATATGGCTTTTTCATCACCGCTCACGAAGATGGCGGTGGTTCGATCAAATAACCGAGCCCGCGAATAGTTTTAATAACATCAACGCCGAGCTTTTTACGTAAACGGCCCACAAAAACTTCGATCGTGTTTGAATCACGATCAAAATCCTGATCGTAAAGATGTTCAACGAGCTCCGTCCGAGAGATGATACGCCCGATATGGTGCATCAAATAAGACATTAATCGATATTCATGCGACGTCAGTCGAATAGGTTCGCCATTGACCAACACTCGACCGGCTCTTGTATCGACTCTGATTGGGCCACACACAAGATCAGATGACGCATGCCCCGTTGCACGCCGAACAAGTGCTCTCAAACGCGCAAGGATCTCTTCGATGTGAAAGGGCTTCGTGACATAATCGTCAGCGCCCGCATCGAAGCTTTTTACTTTGTCGCTCCATCCATCACGCGCTGTCAGAACGAGAACAGGCATTTTTCGTCCGGCCACTCGCCAGGCCTCTAAGACGCTCACGCCATCGAGCTTCGGCAAACCCAAATCAAGAATGACAGCATCATAGGGCTCTGTCTCGCCAAGAAACTGGGCCTCTTCGCCATCAAATGCCGAATCAACAGCATAGCCCGCCTGCCCCAAAGCCTTTACGAGCTGGCGGTTTAAGTCACGATCATCCTCAACAACTAACAAACGCATGAGATCTTGGCTGATCCTTAGGGCTCAACAGGACGGCCCGTCACCGCGTTGATATCAATGCGGTTGAGTTTCCCGTCCTTAGTAAGGGTTGTGATCATATACACCAATCCGGTCTCTTTAGGGCAAAGCGATGCGCGCACCACCTCGCCCCCAATTTGGTTCCGGGCGGTCCGAAACGCATAGATTTGGGGAACGATCTGGCCGGAATTAACGAGATCTCGCAATTCAGCGTCCGTAAGGCAAGACCCCGCCGATCCGTCGGCCAAAGCGGGACCGCAGAATAAAAGGGCCAAAAAGGCCATGGGCAAAAGGGGAGGAAAATTGCGCATTTTCACTCCCCTAAAGACCTGGCCGTGAACGCTCGCTGAACAGAACTCCGCGGAGATTGATATCGCGCCTTTGAAAAAATACAGGGAATTTACAGGGAAAAACTCTTTCCGAGATTGGCAAAAAATCAGCTGTGAGATGAAGAGAAGTTGAGCAACGAGGTAGAAGTTGGCTTCATACATCAGCACGAAAATCCATCATCAAATAGAAGAAAATCCTTCAGCATCATTTGAACAATCCATTCCTTTGATTTCATTCAACCGGAAGAAATTACCCCTGTGTTTGTTGAAAAGCGGACATGATGTCCGCTTTTTGCAATTCACCCTCAATTTTTGAACGCTCCTTGCATAGGTCATGATGGTTCTGACTTTGCAATTTAAGAACAAATAGTGTACAAGATGAGGAGAAATTCGGCAACCGATTCAGTAGCGATCGAAGCCGTTAAAGCATTTTACGTAACCTTCAAAAACTGAGGGTGCAGGTGATTTTTGTCGCCCGCATAAGGACAGATTGTGAGTTCTATTGGGGTTTAAATTAATGAGTTAAATCGCTTCATTTTTCTTAAAAACCCATTCGAGGGAATTGAGGCAACATATCAGTGAGCGCGGTAAGATGGACAAGAAAAAATTGAAGCAAGTTGCCCCTTATGATGTTGGGTATGGAAAGCCCCCAGAAGAAACTCAATTTACAAAGGGGCAATCAGGAAATCCTAAAGGCCGCCCAAAAGGCGCAAAGAATAAAAATCCACTTGATAAATCGTGGCAATTTTCAAAACTATTTACTGAATCTATGCAAGAGCTTGTGGTTGATAATGATAATCCAAATACGCCAGCAAAACCATCTGCCCTCAAACAGTTAGAAATCTTAAAGGAATTAGCGCATCAAGGAAACCTCAAGGCCCTCAATATTCTAACGAAAACAAGCTACCAAATCGAGAAAGATGAGCGGGAGCGATCAGAACGCATTGTCGAAAAAATGCATGACTACAAAGTTATCACGACCGCCATCATAAGAGATCGACAGAATAAAGGCGTTCCAATAGACGATATTCTTCCTCATCCCGATCACGTTCAGATTGATCTTAGAACCGTAGAAGTTCATTTAAGTGGACCGAGCAATAAAAAAGAAAAAGAATTATGGGACATAATCCATGCTGCAATAAAACAATTGTTAGAACAAATAACTTCAAATACGAAATTGCTTTTGAATTCAGAAAATAAAAATGAAAACAAAAAAATATGGGAGAAGATCTTAAGAGATATTGATCATATGAATAAAGCGAAGGACTATTTTAAAGCCTGGGATATTGTTTATCCTTGGCAAGAAATTGAAAAATGCCTTGCATCAATTCGATTGAAATATCCAGATTTTTTCAAAAAATAGAACCATATTTTTATAGCCATAGGTGTCATAAAACTTTCTAACAAATATAAAGGGAAGCGTTATGACTAAATTTAATCCCCCTAAAATTGAGATTTCTTGTGCACCTTATCCTTTATGGTTTGTGTAAATCACTTGACTTTGCTTCTTCGTTATTTCTTTCGTATTAGTCTATAAGGCAAATTACCTTGAGATCTGCGCTGTTCATGTTCTACCTTCGCAAATTCGGACAATAAGCCTATGAGTGCAAATTCTGTGGAGGCTGAGAGCACGTCATCACGCTCAACTTCAGTACAACCAAGCGTCTATCTCGGCGTGCTCTTTGCTTTGGGCCTATCACATCTTCTAAATGATACAGTTCAGTCTCTGGTGCCGGCAGTTTATCCGATCCTTAAAACTTCATTCGCGCTCGATTTTACCAAGATCGGCATGATTACCCTGACATTTCAGATTGCGGGCGCTTTGTTCCAACCGGTTATTGGCCTTTATACTGATCGACACCCCTTGCCCTATTCCGCTGCCTTTGGAATGATCTTTACCTTTGCAGGCGTTGCGAGTTTGGCTTACGCGCCAAGCTATTTAATTATCCTTATTTCAGTCGCTTTGATTGGAATCGGCTCTTCAATTTTCCATCCAGAGGCCACACGATCAGCCCGCTATGCGTCAGGTGGCCGACAGGGCTTAGCGCAAGGCATCTTCCAAGTTGGTGGGCAAATCGGCGGGGCCCTTGGACCGCTTGCCGCAGCATTCCTCATTGTTCCACAAGGGCAGCGTAGCCTGATCCTGTTTATCGGATGCGCTCTTCTTGCTATGGCTCTGCTGACATGGACCGCGCGACAGCAGACGGAGATCCGGACAAATTTCAGCGCGCTCTCGCATAAGATCCGCTCAGACGGAAAACATGTCCGCCACTCGCGGGGCACGATTTTGTTTGGCCTTGCGATCCTTACAATCCTCATGACCTCGAAGCTCTCCTATCTTGAAAGCTTTCGATCATTCTACACCTTCTACCTGATGGATCGTTTCGGTGTATCGGTTTCGGCATCGCAGATGATGCTGTTTGTGATCTTTATTTCTTCAGCGGTTGGCGTACTCATTGGCGGCATGTTGGGCGATAAAATTGGCCGTTATCGGATCATATGGCTTTCAATCCTAGGACCTCTGCCATTCACACTGATGCTGCCTTATGTCGATCTATTTTGGACCGGCATCTTGACCGTAATCATCAATGTCATGATGGCGAGCGCATTTGCTTCGATCATGATTTATGCAATGGAGCTTGTACCCGAACGCATCGGCCTGATCGGTGGCCTTTTCTACGGTCTTAATTTTGCGATCGGTGGCATCGCCGCGGCTATACTCGGCAGATTGAGTGATAGCCTCGGCATCGAGTCCGTCTACCAGATTTGCTCTTATCTGCCGCTCGTAGGCTTACTGACCTTCTTCCTGCCGCGCCTTGATGATGCCAGTAGGAAAACAACCACTCCCTAAACGAAAGCGTGTCGGTCTGGCGCAAATAACCTGAATATCAAATTCGACGGACAATGATTTTAGATA
>CAWUMH010000017.1:0-21426 GCA_963923565.1 uncultured Alphaproteobacteria bacterium | reverse complement strand
GGCACACTCGCCCCTGTGCCGTGGGCGAGCGCGCCAACCGCGCAATGCGTGCTCTCCATGCGCGATGTCACGAAGCAAGACGAGCTCTGGTTTGATCCGCGCAAGATATTGGCCGATGTCTTGAAGCGTTTGCATGCGGACGGGTTTCGCCCGGTGGTCGCGTGCGAACTTGAATTTTATATTGTCGACTCCGAGCGCACGGCGGAAGGCGGCATCAAACCCGCAAAGCTCGTTCGAACAAACGCGGCCCCGCGCGTGGCACAAAATCTTGGCGTTGAAGCCGTTGAAGAATACGCCCCCTTCGTGAATGCCATAGAGCGAGCGGCCGCTCTGCAAAATATTCCGGCAACAACAGCCGTTGCCGAATATGGCTTGGGACAATTCGAAATCAATCTTCATCACAGCGACGATCCGGTGAAAGCGGCGGATGATGCCGTGTTGCTGCGCCGTCTCATTCGCGGTGTAGCGCGTTCGCAAGGCCATGATGCGACATTCATGGCTAAGCCCTATCTGGAGGAGCCCGGCAACGGGCTGCACATCCATGTGAGCCTTGTGAATGAGAAGGGCGAAAATCTCTTCGGCAAAACTGAGGGCGGCGATGCGCTGCTTGGGCATGCGGTTGCCGGATTGCAAAAGACTTTGTCGGAATCATTTGCGTTTTTCGCGCCAAATTTTTCAGCTTTCCGCCGCTATGAGCAATATAATTTCGTGCCTGTGAATGCGCATTGGGGACCGAATAATCGCTCGGTCGCGCTCCGGATTCCGCATAGCGACGCGAAAGGCAAGCGCATCGAACATCGTGCGTCTTGCGCGGATGCTTCGCCGCATCTTGCGCTCGCCGCCGTGCTTGCGGGGCTTCATTACGGGATCAAAAACAAACTCACCCCGTCAGAACCGATCACATTGCGGCGTGCAGATACGATCAATCCACCCAAAGGATTCAAGACGCCCGCCTCGCATTTTCACGCCGCACTTGATGATCTGATCAAGGCCAAGCATATAACCGATTATATTCCGCTCAAATTCCTGAAAGCCTATCGCGAAACCAAACTCGGCGAGTTCAACGAACTCTTCGAGCGGCCCGTGGCGCGCGAATATGATTTTTATCTCTAAGTGAGATCATGCCAAAACATCATTGGCAAGCGCCAATGCCGATGATATGGCCTGATGCATGTCGAGATAGGCATAAAGCCCCGTTCTCCCGATAAAGCGCATGCGTGAAGGAACGAGCGCTAAATAATCTTTATAGAGAATACGATTCACACCCAACCGATCTTTGACCGGATAATAGCGCTCATAATTATTGTCCTGATCGGCGCAGGGCTCTTCGAATGTTATGCTTGTATAATCTTTATGACCACCGTGGCCGGGGAAATTTTTCCATTCAGTCACGCGAGTCATCGGCCCCTTGTGCGTGAAGTTGATAACAGGCCAAGGCGAGTACCGAGGCGAAGGTAAATCATAATGATGAAAACGAATTGATCGATACGGCAATCGCCCTAACCGGAATCCAAAAAATTCGTCTATCGGCATCGCGTTAAAGCAGTAATCGAACTTCTCTTCCATGCCGTGATGATATGGTGTTTCAAGCGCCAATGCGATGTCGTCACGGCGGAGAATCTCTTCGACAAAGGCGGTATATCCGCCAATCGGAAATCCGACGAACGGATCATGGGGGAAATAGTCATCGGGCGCATCTGGATCAATCGGCACACGCGCCATAATTGACGGATCGATCTCCTCAAGCGGCATACCCCACATCTTTTCAGAATAAGGTCGAAAAAATGTATCAATCACGCGATCTTCGGGAACATAATTTAACGTCTCACGATTGACCGGCAAAGGTACGAACGTGCCATCAGATAATTGGGCGCGCACGCGATGGCGATAGGCGTGCCAATCAGCAAAGCGTTTGACATAGTCGATCACACGCAGATTAGCGGTGTGAAAAATATGCGGCCCATAGCGATGCACGCGTATGCCGAGGGCGTTGACGAAATCAAAGCAGTTTCCAGCGATATGGTCCCGTTTATCGATAAGGTGGATGCGATGGCCTTTCTCAGCCAGAGCACGCGCCAGCACCGCTCCATATAATCCTGCACCAACAACAAGAATTTTCATCGAATTCCTGTCTTGAAAATTACCGCGTGGAGACCGGCTCAAAAAAATTCATTTTGACTTGCGTTAAAAACTCTTCCCGCTCGAAGTAAATGCGCGCGTGATAGGTGGACTGGGATGCAAAAAACTTTTCCGGTTCCGTTAATGCTTTCCGCACGCGCTCATAGAGCGAGCCATTCGACACATCCGCCGACGTAAAAAGGAAAAAGCGATCAAGCGGATGATCAAGATGAAAAGCCGCAGCACCGCGCTCATGCAGAAACACAATATTTCCTGACATCGCCGCTTCGCGGGGAATACGATCTTTTCCGGGGTGATGTCCGAAATCAATATAGATTTGTGATTTCAGCAACGTATCATGAACAGCTTCAGCCGGCATATTCTCAATCGGCATTCGATGAAGATCGGGATGCGAGTCAAAAAAGACAGATGCCAGCGCGCCGCCTTTTCGCGGAAAATAGGTAATGGATTGATCGCGTGAGGCTTGCCGTGGTGGATTGAGATATCTTTGATTGATGTAATCCGCCAAAGGAAATATCTGCCGCGCACCCCCTTTGTTCAAATAGTCGTGCGCATAGGCTGACTGAAAATAATGAATGAGATTGGGCCGCGAAAGAAACGCGTTACGGTGAAAATCATAAGCAAGTTGGGGGGCTTTAACGATTGCATTATCAACCGACACCCACCAAATGCCGACATTAAAAGGTCGTGATGCGGACGCCCAACTGAGAACCGATTCGGGATAAAGGACCAAGGACCGCTCTGTTAAGGGAATCCGCGAGGCAACAATTGCGCGATAATCGCGATAGGGTTGCGGTGTTGGATTGCCTGAAAATGAACAATTGATTCCGTTATTCTCAACAGAAAGACCGACCTGATTCCCGTAATAGGCAACAATGGCCTCTCCGCCGAACCCGAGAATGGCGTCTGACAATTGATGAATCGCCTCAGGCCCCCCGGTCACGACATGGGGACAGAGAAGCACAACGCGATCATAACGGGGTCTTAAACGAGAATCAGAAATCATTCCCTCCTGACGTTAGGTCGTCTTCCCTAGCGTTAGGAGTCAATGGGGTCAAGAATTGGAAAATTCGGGCGTCGTTTGAGGTTAAGCGCGCCTTAATGGCGGGTGGAGCTCAAAAACTGCTTCAAACGCTCTGATTTCGGCGCAGATAGCACCTCGCGCGGCACGCCCTTCTCTTCGATCTGCCCCTTGTGGAGAAACACGATTTCGCTCGCCACATCGCGGGCAAAGCCCATTTCATGAGTGACGACCAGCATCGTGCGTCCCTCCTCCGCGAGTTTGCGCATTACTTGCAACACTTCGCCGACAAGTTCGGGATCAAGCGCGGATGTCGGCTCGTCAAACAACAAGACGCTCGGCTCCATGGCGAGGGCGCGCGCAATCGCAGCGCGTTGCTGTTGGCCGCCGGAAAGATGGTTGGGATAAAAATTGCGTTTCTCAGCTATGCCGACCTTAGCCAGTAGCACTTCGGCCCGTTCGATCGCTTCATTGCGCGGAACGCCTAATACATGGATCGGCGCTTCAATCACGTTTTCGATAATCGTTCGATGCGACCAGAGATTAAAACTTTGAAACACCATCGCCAGCTTCGAGCGAATACGTTCCACCTGCTTCATATCTTCGGGCTTCGCCGTACCGTCCGGCAGCGCTTTCATGCGGATCAATTCACCATTGACCGTAACGCGGCCTGAATTGGGAATCTCCAAGAGATTGATACAGCGCAGCAACGTCGATTTTCCTGATCCGGATGATCCGATCATTGCAATCACATCACCTGTACGGGCTTCAAGCGATACGCCCTTTAGCACTTCGACCTCGCCGAATTTCTTATGCAGATCCTCGACTTTCAATGTCGTATCCATAGCGAATATCCTTACACAGGCGCGAGGCGATGACGGTTGATGCGTCGCTCAACGAGCATCATCAACCGCGTCAAGATAAAAACCATAATGATATAGAGCAAACCCGCCGCAATCAGCGGCTCATAGACGCGGAACGTGACTTTCTGAATTTGTCGCGCCGTGCCCATGACCTCCCACACCGTGATAAGAGAGGCGAGTGACGTCGCTTTCAGAAGCAGAATGGTTTCACCGGTCATTGTTGGTAGACATATTTGGATCGCTCGTGGCAAAGTTACGCGCCAGAAGATCAAGCTCTTCGAAAATCCGTAAGCGCGCGCCGCTTCAATCTCGCCTTTGGGCACCGCCATAATGGCACCGCGCAAAATCTCGCCCGTATAGCCTGCCGTGTTGAGCGAGAAGGCAAAGATCGCATACCAGAAACCGTCACGCAGATAAGGCCAGAGAAAGCTTTTCTGTACCCATGTTCCTGGCAACAATTCACCAAGCCCGTAATAGATGAGATAAGTTTGTGCGAGCAAAGGCGTGCCGCGCATGACAAAGATATAAAAGGCACTTGGATAGCGTAAGAGCGGATTGGGCGAGAGTGAGGCAACAGCAACTGGAACTGCCAGCGAGTTGCCGATGAGTGCCGAGAAAAATGTCAAGGTGAGCGTCACCGGAACAGCCGCAAGCAATGTCGGCGCTATAGAAAGGAAGAAGGAAAGTGACTCGTCCATGCCCGCTCCTATTTGTAGCCGCGGTTAAGACGCGCTTCGAGGAGGCGAATGACAATCATGGAAATCACGGTAATAGCCAAAAACAGAATGGCCGCGACGGAGTAGAAAAATCCGTAATGCTTGGTTACTGCCGAGGCGCGATAGCCCATGAAGAGAAGATCTTGCGTATTCCCGAGCACGCTGATGAGCGATGAATCTTTTGTGGCCGACAGCCAGAGATTACCCATGCCCGGCAGCGCATAACGAAGCATTTGCGGCAAGATCACGCGGCGCAGAGTCAGAAAGCGTGACATGCCGCTGGCTTTCGCCGCTTCGATTTGACCATTCGGGATTGAGAGAATGGCGCCGCGCATAACTTCGGTCATGTAAGCGCCACCAATGAAGCCCAACGCTGCCACCGCCGCGGCAAAAGGATCGACTTCGAAATCCTCAAAATCTTCGCTGATAAGGTTCAACACGAATTTGATGGCATCCGCGCCCGAAAAATAAATCAGCAACAGCAACAGCAATTCGGGCAAAGCGCGAACAAGCGTTGTGTAGATATCGGCAATACCGCGCGCGATTTTAGAGGATGATAATTTGGCACTCGCCCCGATCAATCCGAGAATGAGCGAGACTAAATAAGCGGACACCGACACTTCAACAGTGACGACGAGGCCTTCAACGAACCGCATGCCCCAGCCATCGGGGCCGAAACTCAGCAGAGAAAAGAGAGAGGCCTGGTCCATTTTTGACCAATCGCCCTTTCAAGAGAGAAGGACCGCGACGAATATCCGCCGCGGTCCTTTATTCTAATCAATCGCCATAAATGTTGAAGCTGAAATACTTCTTGGCAATCGCGTCATATTCACCCGAGGCACGCACGGCCTTGATGGCGGCGTTGATCTTGTCCTTGAGCTTTGTATCGTTTTTGCGAAGACCAGCGCCCGCGCCAACACCGAAGATCGGATCAGCCGGAACAATGAGTTTCGCGCCAATGCCCTTCGCCGCATTCGCCTTCACGAAATCATCGGCAGCAACGGAGTCGAGCAAAGCATAGTCGATACGGCCAGCGACGAGATCGGCATTGTGATTGTCGGCGGTGTCATAGACCTTCACCGTCGCGTCCTTGAAATATTTTGCAGCATAGTCGGCATGGATGGTGGCGGTCTGCACGCCGATGGTCTTGCCCTTCAAGTCCGCAGGATTGGCAATCTTGCCGCCCTTGCCGTCAGGATTATCGACGACGGTCACATTGGCGGCGTCCTTGGTGCCGATGATTTCAGCTGGTGAGTTGTAGTATTTGTCCGAGAAGTCGATGACTTTTTTGCGCTCGTCTGTGATCGACATCGAATTGAAGATCATGTCGATCTTCTTGCCATTGAGTGCGGGAATGAGACCATCCCACGCGATGGAGACGATTTTGCAATCCGCATCCATCTGCTTGCAGAGCGCGGCGAGAAGATCGATTTCGAAGCCTTCCCACTGGTTCTTGGCATTGAGCGAGGTGAAGGGCGGATAGGCCTCGGGCGAAATGCCGACGCGGATTTTATCCTTCGCCATGGCTGATGTGGCGAGCGCAAGTGACGCAACGACCACTGCACCCTTAATAAATGACTTAAACATGTCTCATATCCCCCTTCTGGATCATTGGCCCGACCGCCACGCCGGCGGTTTTTTCGTGTGGGCCGGATATCAATTTATTTCACTCCTTTGGACGTTGAACAAGGCCCTTCGGTTCGATTTAGGCTCCCTCCCTCGCGTTCCCCCGGGTTGAGATAAGGCTTGGTCGGGGATAAGGCTCAGGCCGTTTGATATCTCGGGAGGATACTATGCGGTTTGCGGCGCGGGTTGATCACTTAGGCGGCGGCTCGGTCAGGGCTTGGGATATCCACAATGCCGGGAAAGAAGCCCTCGCGCGTGGCGAGAATGTCATCGTGCTCTCGGTCGGTGATCCCGATTTCGCAACCCCGCAAGCCATAACGGACACGGCCATTAAATCCCTCAAGAACGGTGACACGCATTATACAACGGTCGCCGGCCGCCTCGAATTGCGCAAAGCGATTGCCGCCCACCAATCGCGCCGGACCGGTTTGGCACTTCACGAGGACCATGTGCTGATTGTGGCGGGCGCGCAGAATGGGCTCTTCTCCGCCGCCCAATGTCTCTTCGATCCGGGCGACGAAGTGATTGTGCCCGAGCCTGCCTATCTCACTTATGAAGCCACGATTGGGGCAACCGGCGCGCGGATGGTGCGTGCGCCTGCCAAGCGCGACGGCAGTTTCCGCCCCGACCTTGAAGCGCTTGAAGCGGCGGTGACGCCGCGCACACGCGGCATCATGCTTGCCAATCCCGGCAACCCGACGGGTATCGTTCTGACCCGCGCAGAACTTGAAGGCATCGCGGCCGTCGCCATGAAGCATGATCTCTGGGTGATATGCGATGAAGTCTATGCTGAGCTCGTTTTTGATGGCGCATTTGTGAGCATTGCATCGCTGCCCGGCATGGCCGAGCGCACGGTGACCGTGGGCTCGCTTTCAAAATCGCATGCGATGACGGGATGGCGGATTGGTTGGATGATTGCGCCGGAAGCGTTGATCACGCATGCGGATCATTTGGCACTTTGTGCGATTTATGGTCTGCCCGGTTTTATCCAGAATGCCGCGATCCGGGCCATTGCCGATATGGATCATGTGGCGCCTTTGATGCGCGATATTTATCGTGCGCGTTGTGGCGTGTTGTGTGATCCGTTAAAGGCCGCAAACAATCTGAAAGTACTTTACCCGGACTCCGGTATGTTTGCCTTGATCGATATTCGCGGCACCGGTTTGAGTGCAAACGACTTTGCGTGGGGGCTCTTTCGCGCCGAAGGTGTATCGGTGCTTGATGGGTCTGCGTTCGGTCCTGCGGCAGAAGGTTATATCCGTGTGGCGTTTACAGTGTCGGATGATGCGCTCGCCGATGCCGCGCAACGTATCTTGCGCTATGCGCGCTCACTGTCGGCATAGGATTTTCGACCATGCGCACGCTCGGCGTCTATCTCGCGGAATTGCTTGAAGCCTATGGGGTAGACACCGTCTTCGGTATACCCGGCGTGCATACGGTCGAGCTTTATCGCGGCTTGCCGCTGACACGCATTCGCCATGTGACACCGCGACACGAGCAAGGTGCGGGTTTTATGGCCGATGGATATGCGCGGGTGACCGGAAAACCCGGCGTGTGTTTGCTGATCACGGGACCGGGCCTCACCAATGGCGCAACCGCGATGGCGCAAGCCTATGCGGATTCAATTCCGATGCTGGTGATCACCGGAGTGAATGCTGTGGGGCGCATGGGATCAGGACGCGGCTGGTTGCACGAACTCAAAGACCAACAGGCTTTTGCCGAACAGATTTCTGCTTCAAGCACAACGATCCTCACCCGCGAAGATCTAGACGACGCAGTTGCGCATGCCTTTGCGCTCTTTGCGACAGAACGACCGCGACCGGTTCATATCGAAATTCCTACTAACATTATGCGGCTTGAAGTCGACGCCTCGATCAAGCCGGCGCGGCGGCCCCTGCCCTCACCGCGCGCGCCCGAATTTGCTCGCATTGCTGAAGCAGCATCACTTTTATCAAGCGCAAAGACTCCACTTCTGTTGGCGGGTGGTGGAGCGATTAATGCCGCGCAAAGTATTCGCACACTCGCAGAGCGGCTTGATGCACCGGTTGTGATGACGGTGAATGGGCGCGGTATTTTGCCCTCCGATCATCCGCTCGCATTGCCGTTCAATCCGAGTATGCGACCGCTGCGCGATGCGATGACTGAGGCCGATGTGACGCTCGCCATCGGAACGGAATTCGGGCCCACCGATTATGACTGGTATGAAGATGGCGGCTTCCAGATTCCGGGAACATTGATCCGCATTGATCTTGACGAGGCGCAGGCCGGACGGGGCATTGAGGCGTCACTAAAAATTATTGCCGATGCACGATTGAGTGTGGAAGCACTCTGTGACCACGTCACACAATCAGGATCATCGTCCGGTGCGACCCGCGCGGACGAGGCGCGTCGTCGCGTTGATTTTGAAGAGGTTACGCCGATTTATCGCGCAGGGATTGCGCTGCTCGACTGTGTGAAAAAGACATTGCCGCACGCGATCATTGCGGGTGATTCAACGCAGGCAACCTATGCGGGGTCGGTTGGCTATGCCCCCGATGCACCGCGACGCTTTTTCGGATCGATGACGGGCTTTGGCACGCTAGGCTATGCATTGCCCGCCGCGATTGGTGCGCGTGTCGGTGTTGATCATCCGGTCGTTGCTGTGATTGGTGACGGCGGTTTGCAGTTCACGATAGCCGAGTTGGGATCAGCGGTTGAAGAGCGCGTGCCGGTGATCATACTCGTGTGGAACAATCAGGGCTATGGTGAAATCAAAAGCTTCATGATCGCACGCGAAATTCAACCGCAAGGCGTTGATATCGGCGCACCCGATCTCTGCGCGATTGCGCGCGGTTACGGAATGCATGCGGAGCGGCTTGAGGCGTTTAAAGATTTGCCGCGCCTGTTATGCGAAGCCGCCGCGCGCCAAGGACCAACGCTAATCGATATCGATGAAGCGCGATTGATGGCGAGTTTGTAAACTCCTAGCACCACCACCTCAGCGACATGCAGGATAGTCCCGCGTCGACTTTGGCAATCTCGCTCGTGGCGAGCGGAATGACGTGATAGCCGGACTGCTCAAGACGCGTGCGCGTTTTCGGAAATGCCGCGCCCAAGAAAACACGATCATTGATCCGCAGTGCATTCGCCGCACCCTCTTCGCCTTCAGGGGTGAGGATCACAGTGAGACCGTCAAACACACCGGATGCCGCAAGACGTGACGTGGAGAGAATGGTTGTCTCGTCAAGCAGCGAGCAATCGGATTTGAAATGCAACACATTCGCGGGCGTTTGAACGATCACCGGATTTTTTCCAAGCGCACGCAGGGCCTCTGACAGCGCTTGCGCACCGGCTTCATTGGTCCGGTCCGAGAGGCCGATCATCACGCGGTCTTGCAACACGAGAATATCACCGCCATCGGCAAAGCCCGGACCTTGCAAGTCGATCACGCGTGCAAAGCGACGCTTTAACACCGGTGCGATTTCAGCGGCTTCACCAAAACGACTCTGTGCGCCGGGCCGCATCACAATCGCGCCTTCGGTGAACACGAGTGCGGGGTCTTCGACAAACATCGAATCCGGATAGGCATCGAGAGCGGATAAGACCTCAACCGTTACACCAGCAGCCTCAAGAGCTGCGACATAGGCCTCATGTTCAGCAAGAACCGTTTGAAAAGAGGGCGCGCCCACATCAATCGCACGCAATCCGTTGACGATGGCGTGACAGGGCGTGCGGACCAGTGCATTGTTGAAAGTGAAAACGGCGGGGGCAGACATGATAGGGCTCTCGAAACTTAAATTGAGGTAGATGATGCGGACCGAAGACCAGATGATCGTGATGAAAGACGAGATGATTGCCCTGCGGCGTCACCTCCACGAAAATCCCGAACTCGGCCTTGAGGAATACAAGACCTCGGCCTTTGTGGCCAGCCGTCTTGCCGAATGGGGCTGGTCTGTAACCACCGGCGTTGGTCAAACCGGTGTCGTCGGGACGCTTTCAAATGGTAGTGGTCGCCGCGCCATCGGCATCCGCGCCGATTTCGACGCTTTACCGATCGATGAAGAAACCAATCTTCCCTACTCGTCGAAAACACCTGGCCTCATGCATGCCTGCGGCCATGACGGGCATACCGCCATGCTTTTAGCGACCGCCAAACATCTTGCCGAGACGCGCGATTTTGATGGCACTGTGCATCTCTTCTTCCAACCCGCTGAAGAGAATTATGGCGGCGCGAAACTTATGGTCGAAGACGGACTATTTGAACGCTTTCCCTGCGACGCTGTTTTCGGCATGCATAATATGCCTGATCTCGAAGAAGGTGTGTTTGGATTTAAACACGGAACATTGTTCGCCAATGCCGACGGGTTCAATGTCACGCTCACAGGCTTAGGCGGTCATGCCTCGACGCCCGAAGTAACACGCGATCCGATTGTCGCCGGCGCCAGTATCGTTCTCGCTTTGCAAACACTTGTCTCGCGCAATCTCGACCCGATGGAAGCGGGTGTTGTGACGGTCGGTGTCTTCCAAGCCGGGCGCGCGTCAAATGCCATTCCGCAAACAGCATCGCTGACGGTTGATGCCCGCGCGTTTACGCGTGAGGTCGCAGCGCTTTTAAAGAAGCGCATTCCGGAGGTTATTCGCCTGCAAGCCCAAAGCTTCGGTATTGAAGCTACGATCACCGAGATGACGGGCTATCCCGTTTTGGTGAATGACGCGGCGATGACTGATTTTGCGAAAAAAGTTGCGCTCGACACAGTGGGGAGCGCTCGTGTGATTGATCTGCAACGATCTTACACAGGGTCCGAAGACTTTTCATATATGCTTGAAAAGAAGCCCGGATCTTATCTTGTCTTAGGCGCAAAAAACGCGCGGTCGCAGCCGTTGCATCACCCCGGCTACGACTTCAATGACTCAATACTTCTCACTGGCGCGGCCTACTGGGTTGACCTCGCTCGTGCCTTTCTCAAGGCGGGCTAAAGCCGACCAGCGGCGCGCCGCAATTATTTCTTTCCACCACCGAGGATGTCGGAGTCGATCATCGATTGCGCAAGTTTGTTATAGTCGACTTTGTATTCGCCATTGGCGATCGACTGCTTGAGCGCGATGACCTTCGCATAATCAAACGGTGGTTCGGAAAGACCATTGCCCTTGGCGATCGTCACTTCCACTTGCGGTGAGTCAGCTTTCGCCGCCACCGAAGCGTCTGCAAGTTTCACAGGAGCCGCAGCCGACGCCTTAGCGTCCGCCTTCGGTGCCTTTCGGACCGACGGATCAGCAAGAACAGCTTTGCTTCCAATTGGGTCTATCATCTCTCTCACCTCCAACGCGTACGTCGAAGAACATGGTTACACGTCTACAAACCATAAGACGGTTATCGGTTTGAGGATTTTAGCCCGGAGACCAAAAAAAATTCAATTTTCGAAATTTTTTACCAAGTTATTGAAATAACTTAGTAAATTACTTTCTGCGAGAGCGCCTCGGAGCCGCGAGCCATGCCAATTTCGCGGCGGAGCGCGTTGGTGAGACGTTTCCGGAGACGGGCCCAGCGCAATAAATCCGCTGCGCGACGTTCCGCTTGATGCAATTTGAGATCAGCATCGCGATCAAATGTCTGTTCTTTCATGACGGCATTACCCCCCACTTTTTGAACCAATGCCCCCGTGGCATGGATCACAACTTAGGGAAGCAAACTATGTGCCACTCTACTATCCGTAAGTTGACGTACTGGCCGAAATAGAGCCGAACTGAGTTGTCCTAAGCGGGGCACCTAGAGCGTGACGGCTTTATGGCGCCTTTAAAGGGGCCCTAACAGCCAATTCGAGACTCTGGATCTAGGGAGCCAAACCATCATGGCGATGCTTGACGCTCTTCTCGGACACACAATTCGTCAGGGAAATCTCCGTGTCATCGACCCCTGGGGCCGGTCGGCAACCTATGGTGACGGGACTGGACCTGGCATCACTATTCGCATTCACGACCTGAAAACGGTCATAAAACTGCTCTTTGATCCCCAATTGGCCGTTGGCGAGTCCTATATGGACGGGAAACTCACGGTCGAGACCGGCACAATCTATGACGTACTCGATATCGCTTTACGCAATCTCGGTATGACGCCGCTGAAATATCCCCTCAGCGGCCTAACCGAAGGAGTGCGCACGGCTTTTCGGCGCTTTGCCCAATTCAACCCGGCCGGACGATCCCGCTCGAATGTCGCGCATCATTATGATCTGTCCGACCGACTTTATGACCTCTTCCTCGATCCGGACCGTCAATATTCCTGCGCCTATGTCATGGATCCGTCAGATACGATCGAGACGGCGCAGGCTCAGAAGAAACGCCATCTGGCGGCCAAGCTCCTCTTAAAGCCGGAGCAGAAAATCCTCGATATCGGCTCGGGCTGGGGCGGGCTCGGGCTTTATCTTGCCGCCATTGCGGCGGGCGATGTGACGGGTCTTACGCTGTCGAGCGAACAATATCGCGTCTCAAACCAGCGCGCGTCTGACGCCGGAATGACGGATTGTGTCAGGTTCAAAATGCAGGATTACCGGGCCGAGCATGGCCTTTATGATCGCATTATTTCCGTCGGCATGTTCGAGCATGTCGGCGTCAATCATTATGATGACTACTTCAAAATGGTTGCGCGTTGTCTCAAAGAGGATGGTGTGGCCCTCATTCATTCCATCGGCCGCGCCGATGGTCCTGGACACACCAATCCGTGGATTTCAAAATTTATATTTCCCGGTGGCTATAGTCCGGCCTTGTCGGAAGTCATTCCGGCAATTGAACGCGCGGGATTAATCATTACCGATATCGAAATCCTGCGCTTGCATTATGCAGAGACTCTCCGCCTCTGGCGCGAGCGGTTCGAGCAAAACCGGGCCGCCATTCGCGCACTTTATGATGAACGCTTCTGTCGCATGTGGGAGTTTTATCTGATCACAAGCGAATTATGTTTCCGCCATAATGGGCAGATGGTGTTTCAAATTCAATTGGCGAAACGCTCGGATAGTGTGCCGATCACGCGCGATTACATTACTGAATTTGAAAAGGCGCATCCCCCCGCTCGCGCCCTAGCGCCCCTTGCGGGTTATTCCCGGGCAGCTTGACGATCGGAAGAGAGAGGCGTGCGGCCGTCGATCACGATAGCGGCAAAGCCGAGACCCGCGAGCAAGAGGCTCGCGGTCAGATAAAACCAAATCAGCATCGCGACAATCGCTGCACCCGCTCCATAGAATTTTTGTTGAAGCGTGAAATAGGTATCAAGTTGCAAAAAAATTAATGACGCAAAAACCCAGCCACCAACCGTAACCAGCGCACCGCTCCAAATGGCTTTACGGCTCAATGAGCCATGGGAAACAAGACGTATTAGACCGGCGACACTCACAATCAGAAGGCTAAATGAAATCAACGCACTGATGATTTCAATCATCAGTCCATAATCACGCAAAATATGCGGTTGATATGAAAAGACTGTGCCATTCAACGCTAAAAAAAGCATGATCGCCACACTGACGAAGGATACTGCAGCGATACCGCCAATAAGTCTTTCGCGAAACAATCGGCGGTCACGCTCAAAAAGTTTCAACGAGGCTTTGTAATATTCCGCAAAAAGACGGCTTAATCCAAGAATGACAAGAGCCACCAGAAATGCTGTGGCAACCGATTTGTCAAAACCACTTAATCCCTTAGCACTTTTCAGAAAGCCTTTGACCAAGGTTACAATTGATCCCGGCATATCAATTTCAGCATAGACAGGCTGATAGCGCGCAACATTCGGTATGCCAAAAATATCTTTGAGCGCTTTCACGAGCAGAATGCCCGGGAAGAACACGATCATCAGCTGATAAGAAATAGCTGCTGCAAAAGTTGAAAACTCGGCAACGTGAAAACGGAACCATGCGCCAAGACGAAAAGATAAGTGAGAGAACCCGCGCGCATCATTCATGCGGCAGTCTCATCCGAAACAAAAGGTCCAAGATGGCTGCGCCCTTTTTTGTGAGCGAGCAAAGTCTGTCTATGGCGTTCACGGAGTGACGCGCGTTTTTCAACGGTCAGAAGTGGCGCACAATGTGGACAGGCAACACCTTCTTCATAATCGGGCGATGAAAAATCTGCTTCATCAAGCGGCGCGAGACACCCATAGCAAAGACGCATCGGTAGAGGCTTCAATCCATGGCCAAGTGCCACACGGCGATCGAACACAAAACACCCCCCACGCCAGAGAGATTGATCCTCTGGAATGGTTTCAAGATAATTCAAGATGCCGCCTTCGAGATGATAAACATTCTTGAACCCTTCGGCGACGAGATAGCTCGTGGCTTTCTCGCAGCGAATGCCGCCGGTACAAAACATCGCAATGGGGCGGTCTTTATCAGCCGCAAGATTTTTTTCGACATAGTCGGGAAAATCGCGGAACGTCGGCGTCGCCGGATCAAGTGCATGATCAAAAGTGCCCAGCCGATATTCGTAATCATTGCGCGTATCAATGACGATGGTGTTGGGGTCACTGATCAACGCGTTCCATTCAGAGGGCGGAACATAGGTGCCCACTTGTTTCAACGGATCAGCTTCCGCACGACCGAGCGTGACGATCTCTTTCTTGAGCCGAACCTTCAATCGCAAGAAGGGCATCACCGCATCTTCTGAAAGACGGGGCTTCAGATCGTGAAATCCGGTCTCTCGGCGGATCGCGTCAAGCAGAGCTGCCATGCGTTCCGCGTCGGTCGCGATTGTCCCATTGATGCCTTCGGGCGCTACAAGCAGGATGCCACGCGCTGAAAAGTCACGACAAATTGCAAAAAGCCGCGCCCGAAGTGCTTCCGGGTCGGCGATTGGCGCAAAGCGATAAAAGGCAGCGACGGAAATAGACGACATAGTGCCGTTCTTTACCCTTCGCGCCCGCGCTGACAAGTATATTCGTCAAGAAAAGTGAGTGAATCGGAGTGAGCGCCCGCCATGACTGCGTCTCCCGCTGCTGAAATAGACCCGTCTAATCGCCGCCTGGGCATGGCGCTTGTTTTGGGGTCCGCCGTCACATGGAGTTTTGGCGGCGCATTGGCGCGTTTCATCACGGTACCCGACCCCTGGACTATGGTGATGTGGCGCTCGGGATTTGCCGCAATATTTCTAATCAGCGTGATGTTGTGGCGCGACGGGCCAGTCGGCGCCCTTCGTCATGTCATCCGCATGGGTTTACCGGGCTTGGGCGTCGCTCTTTGTTTTGCAACAGCTTCAACGAGCTTCGTTGTCGGACTTCAATATACGAGTGTCGCAAATATTTTGCTCGTTCAAGCGGGAGGTCCGCTCATTGCCGCTTCGCTCGCCTATCTTCTCTTTCGTGAACGCGTGTCGCTAGGAACATGGATAGCCATTGCCAGTGTGATTTTCGGCATTGCGGTTATGGAATCAGAATCACTTGATGGCGCGATGTCGCCCATCGGGGGCGTACTCGCTGTTGTGATCTCGCTTTCATTCGCCCTCGCTACCGTGATCACGCGTCATTATTCGCATGTCGAAATGATTCCGGCCGTAACCTTGGGTGTAATGATCGCAGGCGTGAATGCTTTTTTTCACGCAGGCGATATGAGCATCACACCGATGGATGGGTTTGTTCTGTTTCTTTTCGGAGCCGTCAATCTTGGCGGAGGCCTTGCGATATTTATTGCCGGCGCGCGCTTGATACCGGCGTCAATCGCTTCGCTTATCGGTACTGCCGAACCGGTTCTCGGCGCGGTATGGGTATGGCTCATTCATGGCGAAGTACCGAGTCTGCGCACCATCGTCGGGGGCGTCATTGTCATGGGCGCGCTGATCGCCCATTCGCTCGGTCAGTTGATGACGCGCGAACGATAATCTAACGCGCCTTCGAAAAGAATATATTCAAATAACTTATTCAAAAAGATCGGCGTGCGTTCCCACCCGGACGAACATGATCTGATTTCCTGAGATCTGATAGATCAAAAGAAAATCACCCCCGATATGGCATTCGCGGTACTCGGCCCACTCGCCTTTTAAAGGATGATCGAGCCATTCGGCTCCAAGAGGCGCGTCATTAGCGATGAGCAAAAGCATCGCTTCTTTCAGACGCTTCATATCGTAACGACCGGAACGAGAAAGACGCTCCCAGTCTTTAGCAAATTGCTTTGTAAAGTCGCATGGGCGCGGTGGTGACGCTCGTTTTTTGTCAGCGGGTTTTGGTGTCGAGGGCATTCATCAAAGCCTTCGCATCACGAAAACGGGCCTGCCGCGCGGTGAGCATCTTGCGCGATTGAGCCATGGCGGCTTGCGTCTCGGCATTCGGGATTTTTAATTCAAGGGGCAAGGCTTTATCGCGCGCAATACGTGTAAGCGTCATGCGCACCGCATCTGAAACGGTTAGACCAAAATAGTTCAAGACCTCTTCGGCCTCTTCCTTCACTTGTCCATCGATGCGGGCGCGTACAAACGCATTCGTTGTCATGGCAGGGCTTCCCTTAAACAGGCATCATGTAGCTCAAATGAGCAACAATTTCAAGTCGAGAAACGCTCAACTGAGGCGCCCTCAGAATATCTCCGCGAGGCTTCTTAAAATCGCGTCCGGCGGGCAATCGCTATATTCGTCAACGCGTCCGGTGCGGTTGATCCAGAGCGGATGAAACCCGGCAAGCCGCGCGCCCGCCACATCCCAGCGGTTCGAAGAGATGAATAAGGTCCGGTTCGCTTCAATGCCAAAGGCGCCTTTGACGAGCTGATAGGCCTCGGGTGCCGTTTTGTAGAGGCCGATTTCTTCAACCGAAATGAGACCATCGAAAAGCGCATCAAGGCCTGCGGCCTTCACCGCGTCCTCAAGCATCGTCCCGTCACCATTGGATAGTATCGCCGTCTTGATTTTGTTTTGGCGCAAGCGTTCGAGCGCCGGCCGTGCGTCAGAATAAGCATCAAGATGCCGATAGGCTTCGAGAAGAGCTGTGCGTAAACCGCTATGTTCGGGCGCCAAAGTCGCAAGCGCATAATCGAGCGATTGCTCGGTCAGCGCCCAGAATGAGTCGTATCGACCCATGAGTGTTCTCACCCATGTATATTCAAGCTGCTTTTGCCGCCAAAGATCGGAGAGAGCTTGCGCGCGAGGGCCGAGAGCCTGCCCTGCCCGCATAACAGCGGAATGGACGTCGAAGACCGTGCCGTAAGCATCAAATACGACAATATGAGCCTCAATATCTCTCACAAAACGCATCTCTGACGCTCCCCGATTTTACCTTTTCGGGCACTTAAAAATTCGCCCGATGCAAGGCCTCGTTTGCTCCTGTGCAAATGCCTTTTCAAGCCCAAAGGCGTATGAGTCGGGTCCGCACTCATCCCGCCTTGCGGGGCATCCCTTACTCTGGATTAAACCATGACCGATACACTCTCCACCATCAAGGCTCGTACCTCTGCGAATAATTTCGACACAACCCATGTAATGTCGAATGCGGAAATCGAAGAATTGGTCTCCTATGCGCAACATGCGCCGACAGCTTTCAATCTTCAGAACTGGCGTGTTGTGGCCTTCTCCTCAAAGGCACAAAAGGAAGCGCTCAAGGCTGCTGCTTATGGCCAGCAAAAAGTTGCCGACGCGGCTGTGACCTTTGTCATTGCCGGCATCAAGGACGGCTACAAGGAAATCGGCCGTCTCGCCAAGCCATTGCTCGACGCCGGTGCAATCGACCAGGCCGCTTATGACGGTTGGGTTGGTATGACTGTTGGTTCGCATGAGAACAACCCGCAGGTTCAGCATGACGAAGCCTTCCGTTCGGCTTCGCTCGCCTCAATGACATTGATGCTCGCAGCGCAAGCCAAGGGCTATGTCTCGGGCCCGATGAGCGGCTTTGTGCCGGATCAGGTGTCCGCAGTTGCAGGTCTTGGCCCGAATGAAGTGCCGGTGATGTTGATTGCTGTTGGTCGTGCTGCTGAAGGCAACTGGCCGCGCAAGCCACGCCGTGCGCTCGCAGAGCAAGTGAAGATCGTCTGATCTTACGCGCTTTATCCTTTTAGGATTTCACCAATCATCTGGCGGGGCAACCCGCCGGATTTTTTATAACATCATTAAAAGATAATCAGCCGTTCACGCCGATGAACCGCAATATCGCTTTGAAGATGATTGATTGCGGATCGGCAATACCCTCAATCACATTGAAGTGATTGCGTCCTTCAACGCCAATGGCGGGTTCTGATCCCGGCCAGAGTTTAGCGAGATCAAGACTATGCCGGCAAAACTCGGATGATTCTTCCGCGCCATAAATCGGCAGCATCGGAACAGGGTCATGCGGCGTCTGCGCGAAAAGGTTAAGCGCCGCGGCACTTTCTTTGGTCAACCGCAATTGCTCATTGATCGACGTATGAAGCAGAGGCCTAACATCAAAAACGCCTGACACGGGAACAGAACCCCGAAACGGATTTTTATCGAGACCGTGAAGAGACCAATTCGTCGCACTCATAGCTGCCGCTAGATATCCGCCTGCAGAATGTCCGGCGACAACCCAATTTTTCTTTTCGTCGTTTGTCAGATGCTGATCATGCAACGCGACAACGGCTTTGCGAAGAGACACGACAATATCGGCAATCGTCACTTGCGGACAAAGCGGATAATTGACAACCGCAACCGTGATACCGGCATCGATCAGCGCATCAACAACCCATGAAAACTCGTTCTTCGTAAAGCTGCGCCAATAACCGCCATGAATGAAGAGGCACGCGCCCTTGGGTTGGTTCGCGCGGAATATATCCATGATCTCGCGCGGGTCGGTTCCATAACTGATGTCAGCAATCGGAGCGCGCCGCGCCCGCGTCGCTGCCGCCCACTCACCCCATTTGGGTTGATAGGTCGCCGCATCGCTGACCCGCAGACGCGGATTATATTCATTCTCGCACCATTGCGGATCATCAAAGCGTGTTTGGACACTCATCTTTCGGCTCCCGCCTTTTAGAACGCTCGCAGTTATAGACCCTTGCGCCGGGCAACCGCGCGTGAATACGATAGCGCGCTCTTATCCAATCGCAAAGCCGGAGTGACGCCGCCCATGACCTCAGACCCTTTTGCGCTCCCAGGAGGAACGCGCGTCATCGTCACCGCCGGTGCCTCAGGCATTGGGCGCGCGATTGCTGATCTTTTGATTGCGCAAAAGGCGCGCGTGCATATTTGCGATGTTGATGATGCCCACCTTGCCGATTTCAAACGCGCCCATCCCACGCAAGGCGTAACAAAAGCAGACGTATCAAAGGAGAGCGACGTTGCGCGTTTATTCGATGATGCGAAGCTTAATCTTGGTGGACTTGATGCACTCGTCAATAATGCAGGCATCGCCGGACCAACGGGCAAAATTGAAGATTTGTCGCCTGAAGACTGGTCACGCACCATCGAAATTTGTCTCACCGGACAATTTCTTTGCACGCGCCTTGCTGTGCCTTTGATCAAAGCGGCCGGTGGTGGCTCCATCGTCAATTTGTCTTCAGCAGCCGGACGCTTGGGTTATGCCTATCGTACACCCTATGCGGCAGCCAAATGGGGCGTGATTGGATTTACCCAATCGCTCGCCAAAGAACTCGGACCTGACAATATTCGCGTGAATGCGATTTTACCGGGTATCGTTGAAGGGCCGCGCATAACCAATGTCATCAAAGCACGCGCCGAACAAACGGGCGTCTCCTATGAAGAGATGGAAAAAACCTATCTCGATCGCGTATCGATGCGGCGCATGGTGACCGCGGGCGATGTGGCGGGAACCATTCTCTTTTTGCTGTCAAATGCCGGACGTCATATCTCAGGCCAATCACTCGGCGTCGATGGCAATGTCGAAACATTATAAGTAAATCCATAAAGGCTTCTCATGTCTTCGAAACGCAAGACGATTATTACCTGCGCTATCACAGGGGCTATTCATACGCCGTCGATGTCACCGCATCTGCCTGTGACACCTGAGGAGATTGCACAGTCGGCGATTGAAGCGGCGGAAGCAGGCGCCGCCATAGTGCATCTTCATGCGCGCAATCCAGAAAATGGACGCCCTGATCAATCATCCGAAGCGTTTGGGAAATTTTTATCGACCATTCGTGCCGCGTCCAATGTTGTGATCAATCTGACCACCGGCGGCGCGCCATCGATGACGGTCGCTGAGCGCGTGCAACCGGCTGCGCATTTCAAACCGGAACTTGCTTCGCTCAATATGGGGTCGATGAATTTTGGTTTGTTTCCGATGCTTGGACGCTTTCATGAGTTCAAACATGAATGGGAACCGATTGTTCTTGAAAACTCCCGCGATCTTGTGTTCCGCAACACATTCAAAGACATCGAGTTTGTGCTGTCGACGTTGAAGGATGCGGGCACGAGATTCGAATATGAATGTTATGATACCGCACATCTTTATAATCTTGCGCATTTCCTTGATCGCAAACTCGTAACCCCGCCCCTCTTCGTGCAAACAGTCTTTGGAATTTTAGGCGGCATCGGTCCGCATCCCGATGATGTGATGCATATGAAGCGCACAGCTGATCGCTTGTTTGGCGATGATTATGTCTGGTCGGTGTTGGGCGCTGGCCGCAATCAAATGCCGATTGCCGCAACCGCTGCTGCAATTGGCGGCAATGTGCGTGTCGGATTGGAAGACTCGATCTGGGCGGGGCCTGGAAAACTCGCGACATCGAACGCAGAACAAGTGCGCATTGCACGTACGCTGATTGAAGGGCTTGGCCTTGCTGTCGCAACGCCCGACGAGGCACGCGCACTTCTCGGCTTGAAGGGCAACGCATCGGTGAATTTTTAAGTTCAAAAATTCGAGCAGACGCACAAAACAATAAAGGCGCCTTATGGGCGCCTTTAAGGATGGAAAAACGACAGTCGATAGACCTGTTGGAGGTCGCCGAACACCGCTTCCGCGATGCGTAGTGCATCAAGCCAGCTTGAGATTACCCGCGCTGGTTTTATTCTTACGGGGATCCATGATCAGCTCGTAGCTGATCTTCTGCTTTTCTTGCAGATCGGAAAGCCCTGCTTGTTGGACCGCAGAAATGTGAACGAACACATCTGGACCACCGCCATCCGGCTGAATGAATCCATAACCCTTGGTCGCGT
>CAWUMH010000016.1:0-21920 GCA_963923565.1 uncultured Alphaproteobacteria bacterium | reverse complement strand
AAAGTTATTTCCGCGATGTGTCGATCCTTCAATTGATCAAAGAGAAATTGCCGGTTTCCATTTCTTTGGGACTTTGGATGACTCTATTGTCTTATGCAATTTCAATTCCGTTGGGTGTGGCGAAAGCCGTGCGTGAAGGCTCGCGTTTTGATATCTGGACTTCGGCGATTGTTATCATCGGCTATGCAATCCCCGGCTTTCTCTTTGCCATTCTCCTGATCATTCTCTTTGGCGAAGGTTCATCCATCGCGCCGTTTTTTCCGTTGCGCGGGCTCGTCTCCGAGGGCTTCGCTACGCTTCCTTGGTATCAAAAAATCTTGGATTATGCGCACCATCTCGCTTTACCCATTCTCTCAATGGCGCTTGGTGCCTTCGCCACGTCAACGCTTCTCACAAAGAATTCTTTTCTGGAAGAAATTCGCAAACATTATGTGCTCACCGCGCGCATGAAAGGTCTCACAGAATCACGCGTACTCTATGGCCATGTGTTCCGGAATGCGATGTTGATTGTGATTGCGGGCTTTCCCGGCGCATTTATCTCGGCCTTCTTTGCAGGCTCTCTTTTGATTGAAACAGTTTTCTCGCTGGATGGATTGGGGCTTTTGTCGTTCGAATCCATCGTCAATCGCGATTACGCCGTTGTCTTTGCCACGCTCTATATTTTTTCACTTCTCGGACTCATCGTGAATCTGCTCTCGGATCTGATCTATACATGGGTTGATCCGCGCATCGATTTCGAAACGCGCGAGGTCTAGAGCCATGGCGCTGATCACACTGACCCCGATAAATCAAAGACGCTGGCAAAATTTCAAAGCCAATAAACGTGGTTACTGGTCGCTCTGGATTTTTTCAATTCTATTTATTCTGTGCCTCTTTGCCGAATTCATCGCCAATGACCGCCCGATCTTTGTGTCTTATAAAGGCGAATGGCTCACGCCTGTTTTTGTTGACTATCCGGAAGAGAAATTCGGCGGCTTCCTCGCCGAAACCGATTATCGCGATCCGGTGATTGCCGATGAAATTGCCGGCAACGGCTTTGCGATTTGGCCACCGGTTCGTTTTGCGTCCAACACCATTAATCGCGATTTACCGAGCCCTGCGCCCGCGCCGCCCACTTGGCTTGAACGCTCGGAAAACTGCGCAGCCATTGCGGCAAAGACCGGCGGCAAAACCTGCCGCGATATTGAGTGGAATTGGCTCGGCACGGATGATGGCGGTCGTGATGTTCTTGCCCGTATCATCTATGGATTTCGTATTTCGGTATTGTTCGGTTTGATCCTTGCCGCGATTTCATCTGTGATCGGAATTTTTGCCGGCGCATTGCAAGGTTATTTCGGTGGCACGATTGATCTGGTCTTCCAACGCTTCATTGAAATCTGGTCGGCCATTCCGGCACTCTATTTGTTGATGATCTTGTCGAATTTCTTTCAGCCGAGTTTCTTTACGCTTCTCTTTATTCTTCTCTTGTTTTCATGGGTTGCGCTTGTGCATGTGGTACGCGCGGAATTTTTGCGCGCGCGAAATTTTGATTATGTGCGCGCTGCCCGCGCGCTCGGCGTCTCTGATGCGCGCATTATGTTCCGGCATGTTCTCCCGAATGCGATGGTCGCAACGCTGACCTTCTTGCCTTTTATTTTGAATGGCTCGATCACCACGCTCACCTCGCTCGATTTTCTAGGCTTCGGCTTGCCTCCGGGCTCACCCTCGCTCGGCGAATTACTGTTACAAGGCAAAGCCAATATCGCCGCCCCCTGGTTAGGGCTCACAGGGTTCATCGTGATCGCGCTCATGCTCTCATTGTTGATTTTTATTGGTGAAGCAGTCCGTGATGCCTTCGATCCGCGAAAGACCTTCTCATGAGCGCGGCATCTCTTCTTCAGGTTAAAGATCTCTCTGTTGCGTTTCGCAGTGGCGACGAGGTGACGCTCGCGGTTGATCGCGTGTCCTTTGATATTGCCAAAGGCGAAACCGTCGCGCTGGTCGGTGAATCGGGATCAGGCAAATCGGTTACGGCCCTCTCGATTTTAAAATTGCTTACCTATCCGCCCGCCTCCCATCCTTCCGGCTCAATGCTCTTCAAAGGCGAGGATTTGCTGCAAGCCGATGAGAACGCGTTGCGGCGCGTACGCGGCAATGAAATCACAATGGTCTTTCAAGAGCCGATGACGTCACTCAATCCGCTTCACACCATCGAGCGGCAGATTGGCGAGATCATTGCGCTTCATACGACTCTTACCGGCGATACAGCCCGCGCGCGGATTATCGCCTTGCTTGAAGAGGTCGGCTTACGCGATGCGGAGTCGCGCCTTAACGCCTATCCGCATCAGCTTTCGGGCGGCCAGCGGCAACGCGTGATGATTGCAATGGCGCTTGCCAATGAACCCGATCTCTTGATCGCGGATGAGCCGACGACAGCGCTTGATGTTACGATTCAGGCTCAAATCCTCGATCTCTTGAAAGAGATTCAAAAGCGGCGCGGCATGGCGATTTTGTTTATCACCCATGATCTCGGCATTGTACGTCGCCTGGCTGATCGTGTCTGTGTGATGACAAAAGGCCAAATCGTTGAGCAAGGTCAGGTCGCTGATATTTTCGTGTCACCTCAACATGATTACACGAAAAAGCTCCTTGCGGCTGAACCGAAAGGTGCGCCTGAGAAGATCACCGCGGCAGCGCCCGTTCTCCTCAAGGCTGATGATCTAAAAATCTGGTTCCCGATCAAGCGCGGCTTTATGCGAAAAACAATTGGCCATATCAAAGCGGTCAACGGCGTGTCGCTCACGCTGCATGAAGGCGAAACTTTAGGCATTGTCGGTGAATCGGGCTCGGGTAAAACGACGCTCGGCCTCGCGCTCTTGCGTCTCATTTCTTCAGAAGGGCCGATTATCTGGTTGGGCTCCCCTATTCAAAATCACTCTTCAACGCAGATGCGCCCTCTGCGCCGCGATATGCAGATTGTGTTTCAAGATCCTTTTGGCTCGCTCTCGCCACGCCTCTCTATTGCAGAGATTATTGCCGAAGGGCTCGAGGTTCATGAACCCGCGCTCTCGGCACGCGAGAGAGAGGCGCGTGTATCGGCGGCGTTGATTGATGTCGGGCTTGATCCAGAAACGCGCCATCGTTACCCGCATGAATTTTCTGGCGGACAGAGACAACGCATAGCGCTCGCGCGCGCGATTGTGCTCAATCCTAAATTTATTGTTCTCGACGAGCCTACGTCGGCACTCGATATGTCGGTGCAAGCGCAAATTGTCGAGGTTCTGAGAGCATTACAGAATGATCGCCGGCTTGCTTATCTCTTCATCAGTCATGACCTCAAAGTCGTCAAAGCGCTATCGCATCGTATCATGGTAATGCGCGATGGCGTTGTGGTTGAGGAAGGTGATGCTGATACACTTTTCGCCTCACCGCAGCACGATTATACAAAGGCGCTTTTTGAAGCGGCCTTTCATCATGTCACTCGATAGGATTCACAATGGCTTTTTCAACCAAAGATCTTCTCACTGTGGCCAACTGTTTGCGTGAAGCGGCACTGGCAGAAATCATGCCGCGCTTCCGCTCGCTCAGCGCGCATGAGATAAGACAAAAATCATCAGCGCTTGATCTCGTAACCGATGCGGATGAAGCCGCCGAACGCTTTATGACGACCCGCCTCAAGGAACTCTTTCCGGGTTGTGCGGTTATTGGTGAAGAGAGCACAGAGAAAGATCGTTCGCTTTTAACAAAAATCGCCGAGCCCGATCTTCTTTTCATTCTCGACCCGGTTGATGGCACCATGAATTTTGCGTCGGGCCTTCCGCTTTTTGGTGTCATGGCGGCCGTTGTCAAAAAGGGCGAGATCATTGGCGGCTTGATTTACGATCCGCTCGGCGAAGATTGGGCGCTCGCGCTGCGCGGTGAAGGCGCATGGTTCGAATCGCTTGAGGGTAAAAGACGCGATATGAAAGTCGCTAAGCCTGCACCCATTCGTGAAATGGTTGGCGGGGTGTCCTGGGGTTATGTTGATGAGCCTCTTCGCTCGACGCTGACAAAAAATATGGCGAAAGTCGCAGCAGGCGTTGCGTTACGCTGCGCAGCGCATGAATATCGGTTGATGGCGTCAGGCCATACACATTTCACATTCTATAACAAATTGATGCCATGGGATCATGCCCCGGGCTGGTTAATTCATCAGGAAGCGGGTGGCTATTCAGCGCTGCTTGATGGAACACCCTATAAGCCGACAATTCATAAAGGTGGTCTACTTTGCGCGCCCGATAAAGACAGTTGGCAGGCTTTACTCGATGCGCTTTTAACGCAGTAAGATCGAGAATTCATGGCCCGCGCATTTCTTATCGTTCTCGACTCGGTGGGCTGCGGCGGTGCAGCAGATGATGCGTATCCGAATGATCATGGCGCTGATACGATTGGCCATATCGCGCGTGAATGCGCAGACGGCAAAGCAAATCGCGCAGGCTTACGCGAGGGGCCACTCACACTGCCTTATCTCGCGCAACTGGGCTTGATCGAAGCGTGCGAAATCGCGACTAGCAGACGACCGCCCATAGCGGGTGCAGGTGATCATCCACGCGGGCTTTATGGCGCCGCACGCGAAATTTCAAAAGGCAAAGATACCGTGTCCGGCCATTGGGAAATTGCCGGTGCTCCGGCAGATTTTAACTTCGGCTATCTCCCCGACACAAAGCCATGCTTTCCGGCCTCGCTCACGGACTCGATCATTCGAGACGGACAGGTGCCGGGTATACTTGGTGATTGCCACGCCTCAGGCACCGCGATCATTGAAGCGTTTGGTGAGGAGCATATCCGAACCGGTAAACCCATCCTCTACACGTCAGCCGATAGTGTGTTGCAAATCGCCGCCCATGAAACTTATTTCGGTCTCGCGCGGCTTTATGCGCTGTGTGAAATCGTGCGCCGCCTTGTTGATCCTTTAAAAATCGGTCGTGTGATCGCGCGGCCTTTTGTGGGCAAGAGTGCAAAGACATTCACGCGCACGGGCAATCGAAAAGATTTTTCCATTCCGCCGCCGCAAGGCACACTCCTTGATCGTGCGGCAAATGCGGGACGTGCCATCATCACGATCGGAAAAATTGGTGACATCTTCACCCATCGCCACACAGGACGTGAGGTGAAAGCGAATGGCAATGATGCGCTCTTCGAGGCGATGCTGCCTGAAGTCGACCATCTCGCTGAGGGCGGTTTACTCTTTGCCAATTTTGTCGATTTTGACTCCGAATTTGGTCATCGCCGCGATGTTGCTGGTTATGCTGCTTGCCTTGAATCCTTTGATCGACGCATTCCCACTTTGCTTTCAAAACTGAAAGAGGATGATCTCCTGATCTTCACGGCCGATCACGGGAATGATCCGACATGGACGGGCACCGATCATACGCGCGAATGCGTGCCCATTATCGGTTTCTCGCCGAGCCTTTCACGGCGCAGCGTGGGGCTGAGACCAAGCTTTGCGGATATCGGCGCGAGCGTGGCGCAATGGCTTCATCTTCCGCCCGGCCCTGAGGGTCAGGGTTGGTTTTAGAGTGTCGAACGCCGAAACTCGTGGAAAACAGACAGAAGTTCTGCGCTTCCTGAAAAAGCCTGATGGCAGATGGACACGGCTCGCTTAAAATTGAAAGATTAAACACATACCGCGAGGCCATCATGAAGGGCGTTACCGTCGTCGATCATCCGCTCGTCCAGCACAAACTCACTTTGATGCGCGACAAGGACCGCTCGACCACAAATTTCCGGCAGCTCCTGAACGAGATCGGCATGTTGCTCGCCTATGAAGTGACGCGCGATTTGCCGCTGGAGCTGGTCGATGTTGAAACGCCACTTGAGAAAACGAAGAAGCCGATGATCGCCGGCAAGAAGCTCGTCTTCGCACCGATCTTGCGCGCGGGCGTGGGTTTTCTAGATGGCATGCTCTCGCTTGTGCCGTCTGCACGCGTCGCGCATATCGGGCTTTATCGCGATCCGGAAACACTCACCGCGATTGAATATTATTTCAAAGCGCCGAGCGATGTCGCGGATCGTCTCGTGCTTGTGCTTGATCCGATGTTGGCCACCGCCAATTCGGCCATCGCTGCCGTTGATAAATTAAAAAGCCGTGGTGTCACCGATTTGCGTTTTGTGTGTCTGCTCGCCGCGCCCGAAGGCATCGAGAAATTCACCAAAGCCCATCCCGATGTGCACATCTGGACCGCCGCGATCGACAGCCATCTCAATGATCACGGCTACATCGTGCCGGGCTTGGGTGATGCGGGCGACCGCATGTATGGGACGAAGTAAGGGCGGTATTGCCACCTCTTTTTGTCCCATCACTTCGAGCGTGACTCTCACCCGATATTCTTCACCCGAAACGGATGCGCTGGGTAGACGCCTAGTATTTTTACTTCGCGCGAAAAGAAATCAAGTTCTTCAAGCGCAAATTTCAATCCCGCATCATCGGGGTGGCCATCAACATCGGCCAAGAATTGCGTCGCTGAGAATGAACCATCCACCATATAGGATTCCAGCTTCGTCATATTGACGCCATTGGTCGCAAAGCCGCCCAGCGCTTTATACAAAGCCGCCGGCACGTTGCGGACGCGGAATAAGAATGTTGTGACTGTCGGCCCATTATTCGGCTTGGCCCAGCGCGGCTCTTTCGACAAAATCACAAAACGCGTCGTGTTGTTGGCAGAGTCTTCGACATTCTCGGCGAGCGTGTTCAATCCATAAATTTCACCGGCAAGCTTTGTGGCCAGTGACGCCTTTGTTTTATCACCCCATTCCGACACTTCGCGCGCAGAGCCTGCGGTATCGCCGGCGATCACGGGCTTTAAGGCGTGTTGGCGAATGATCTTGCGGCATTGGCCCAGCGCATGCACATGGCTATGCACCGATTTGAGATCAGAAAGTTTTGCACCCGGCACCGCGAGCAATTGGAAATGAATCGGCAGAAAATATTCGCCAATGATATGCAAACCCGATTGCGGCAGAAAATGATGAATGTCGGCCACGCGACCCGCGAGCGAATTTTCAATCGGGATCATGCCGAGTTCAGCCGTGCCATCTTGAATCGCACCAAGTGCATGTTCAAATGAGGCGCAGGGCAAAGGTGTCCAATCAGGAAACACGTCGCGGCAGGCAATATCAGAATTCGCGCCCGGCTCGCCCTGATAGGCAATCAGTTTCTTCGCACTCATCATATCCTCAATTCATTCAATTCAAATTCAGTGGGGCTTTTGTCGCGCAGCAATCACCGCGCGCGCGCGTTCAAGATCATTCGGCGCGTCAACACCGAGCGGCACATCATCAACCAACGCCGCATCAATACGCATTCCGGCTTCAAGCGCGCGCAATTGCTCAAGTCTCTCACGGATCTCAAGCGGTGACGGCTTCAATGTAACAAACCGCTGCAGCGCGGAACGACGCCAGGCATAAAGGCCGATATGATGATAGAGCGGTCCCGGACCGGTGGGGGCTGTCGCACGTGTGAAATAGAGCGCGCGAAAATGGTTCGGTCCATTTCCGCTCACAATCGCTTTCACAACATTCGGATCGGTCTTTTCATCCTCGCGTTTGATCTCGGTAATCAAAGTCGCGATATCGACGGCTTTGTCCGCGAGCGGCGGCACGGCGGCGGCAATCGCTTGCGGATCAATCGTCGGCAAATCGCCCTGCACATTGACGATCACATCATAGCGGCCTTCTGGGTCGAAGACTTCGACCGCTTCGTGGATCCGGTCCGAGCCAGAAGGATGATCGGCGCGGGTCATCACGGCAACGCCGCCCGCGCGCTCAATGGCGGCGATGATCTCCGGCGTATCGGTCGCCACAACCACCGGACCGATGCCCGCTTCCTGCGCGCGCCGCCAGACATGGACGATCATCGGCTCGCCGCAAATATCCGCCAGAGGCTTTCCTGGCAGGCGGGTCGAGGCCATTCGGGCAGGGATGAGTATGACAGGATCGGACATTTTGGCGGGATCGGCACTTAAGGAGTGATTTTAGGGATGGAATGACAAAAAGTATCAACCAGAAACCGCTTATACGAGTTGCCAAGACCGGCGCAAAGCGGGTAATCGGATGCGTCCGGAAAAAAGAGGCCGCGCAGGGGCGCGCCCGGTCCGGTCTGCTTGGTGGGACTATCGGAGATTCGGGATGGACTCGTTCGAATTTAATAAGATTGCTGGCGCGGTTTTAGGCCTTTTGCTCTTGATCATGGGCACGGGCATCGTAGCCGAGTTCATTTTCGCCGGCCCAAAGGTGAAGGTCGAAGGCTATGCGCTCCCAGGCGGCGAAGAAACCGCCGCGGCACCAAAAGCGGAAGCACCTGCCGAAGCCGCCGCCCCGATTGCGGTTCGTCTCAAGACGGCTGATGTCGCGCGTGGTCAAGCCGGCATCAAAGCCTGCCAAGCCTGTCACAATTTCGAAAAGGGCGCGGCCAACAAAGTCGGCCCCGTGCTTTGGAATATCGTTGAACGCGTGAAGGGCTCAGCAGACGGATTTAATTATTCAGCGGCACTGAAAGAGCGTGCGGATAAGGGCGAGAAATGGTCCTATGACAATCTCGATGCCTTCATCGCCAATCCTAAGGGCTATTTGAAGGGCACAGCGATGGGTTATGCCGGTTTGGCTGATCCGGCGAAGCGCGCTGACATCATCGCTTACTTGCATTCGCTCTCAGATGCACCGGCGCCCTTGCCGCAATAAAAATTCTGCATAACAAATCAAAACGCCCCGCATCGTCGGGGCGTTTTTGTTTTTGCATTTGAGCTTTTATCAAGCGCGTTATTTAGATCGCGCGCCAGCCGATATCTTTGCGATAAAAGCCGCCCGGCCAATCAATTGCCTTAACTGCTTCATAGGCGCGCGTTTGGGCGTCCGCAATTGATGCGCCCCGCGCGGTTACGGCCAATACGCGTCCGCCTTTTGCGACAAGCTTGCCATCATCATGACGCGCCGTGCCCGCGTGATAAACAGTAACATTATTCATGCTTGCGGCATGTTCGACGTTTCGAATTTCACTGCCGGTCTCAGGCGTGCCCGGATAACCCTTTGCCGCCATCACAACAGTAAGCGCTGCCTCGCGCGACCATGACAGTGTCACCTTATCAAGACGACCTTCAATCGTTGCGAGAATAAGATCAAGAAGATTACTTTCAAGGCGCGGCATCAACACTTCGCATTCGGGGTCACCGAAGCGCGTATTATACTCAATGAGTTTCGGCCCCTCTTTCGTGATCATCAATCCCGCAAACAACACACCCCGAAAGGGCGTGCCGCGGCGCTTCATCGCTTCGACTGTGGGAAGAATAATTTCACGCATCACACGCGCGGTCATCGCGTCATCAACGATTGGTGCCGGTGAATAAGCGCCCATCCCGCCGGTATTCGGGCCCGTATCACCATCGCCAACACGCTTGTGATCTTGGGCGGACGCCAGCGCCAGCGCATGTGTCCCATCAACAAGCGCAAAGAATGATGCTTCCTCGCCGATCAAACACTCTTCAATCACAAGTTCGGCGCCCGCTTTACCAAGCGACCCGCCAAACATCATATCGACCGCGGCTTCGGCCTCTTCAATAGTGTCAGCAACAACAACACCTTTGCCTGCAGCAAGCCCATCGGCCTTTACAACAATCGGCGCGCCCTGTTTGCGAATATAGTCTTTAGCCGCCTGTGCATCGGTAACACGCTTATATGCTGCTGTCGGAATATGTGCGTCATCGCAAAGTTCTTTGGTGAAGGCTTTTGATCCTTCCAATTGCGCTGCTGCTTTAGACGGCCCAAAGGCTTTGAGACCAGCCGCTTCAAGATCATCGACAAGACCCGCCACCAACGGCGCTTCAGGTCCAATGATAACGAGATCGATCTGTTCATTCTTGCAAAACGCAATCACATCATCATGACGGCTCACATCAAGCGCGACATTGGTGCCGCATTGCGCCGTGCCGGGATTACCCGGCGCGATAAACAAGGCGCTGCATTGTGCATTTTGTGAAAGCTTCAAAGCGAGCGCGTGTTCGCGCCCGCCTGAACCGATGAGGAGAAGCCGCATCAGATATGATCCTGCACCAAGTGGTGTCAGATTTGTGCGAGCAATGTGGCCGCGCTGGACATTTCAGCCTGCCCCGGATTCTCTTCGAGGTTGAGAATCTTCACAATACCGTCTTCGATCAGCATCGAATAACGCAAAGAGCGCACGCCCATGCCGCCAGCGGTCGCATCAAGCACAAGACCAACAGCCTTTGTGAATTCCGCGCTGCCATCGGCCAAGAAGCAAATCTTGTCCATCGCGTCATTCGCCTTAGCCCATGCCTTCATCACATGCACGTCATTAACCGAGACAACGACAATTTCATCAATGCCCTTGGCCAAAAACTGATCACGGAATTTGAGATAGCCGGGAAGATGATTGTTCTGGCAGGTCGGCGTGAACGCGCCAGGAACGGCAAACAAAACAACACGACGACCTTTGCAGATCTCGCTCGTTGTGCGGGCGGATGGGCCGTCTTCAGTAGGGATGCGGAAAGTGACTTCGGGGAGACTTTGGCCAACTGCAATCGTCATGATGATGTTCCTGAAACTGAGAAAAGACTTAGGACTCGGTTTACGTACCCCCTGCCTAACGGATTGCCCCTTCGGGGTCGAGCGTCACGGCTGTTTCTGTAGCGGATTCGCGGCCCAGCAATGTGACAATCAGCGTAAGCCCACCAAGATCCGCTTTGCTAGGCTTTTCAAGAATGCGGACAGCAAATACGGGCTCGGCATCAGATCCACCAGACCGCGCGGCATCACCAAAATACCAGCCCGCGGGGCCTTCAAGGACAAGATCATCAATTGGCGCGCCGCTTTTCACGAGAAGCGCGTCCGCAGAGCGCGTAATCGACAGAAGCTTCGGATCGAGCTTTGCGCCCAATGACCCCTTTTTAGGGACGCGGGCACGAAACTCTTCGATCGCCGCTTTATCTCCTCCGCCCCCTAATGCACGAGACGCTTGCGACGTGAGTGGCACGCACACCTCTTCGCAAATCCCGAAATCGAGTTTCAGCGCGAGACGGATCGGCTTTGACGGATCGCTCGGCTCGATGATGAGCGGAAAAATCACCTGCCCGTGATAGCCGAGAATCGTTCCCGACGCGTCTGGGATACGCTCCGGTCGCGGCCATTCCACGCTTACGGATTTTACATTCTCGGACCCGGTCCAATCGAAAAGCGGCGGCAAGCCGGAATCGCCGGGCATGCGCCAATACGTCTTTGCCTTGCCCGACAATGTAATCTCGACGCCTGCGAGCCACGCGCCGTCCTTCCCTGCGCCGCCATCAAGCAAGCGCAGCTTCGCCTCAGGCATAAGCGCGGGCGCAGCACCAAAACTTGCTTGGGCCGTCCAGAATACAAAACCAAAAGCGGCAAGGATAACGCGTAAAAAGGCCATGTTTTTATCTAAACCCTTATGCGTTCTTTTGCCATGCGGATGATGTTGCATCTTCCACAAAGAGCCTGAAACGGGCTAGACTGCATCTTAGGTCAAGGAGTCGGGATGATAGATAACGCTGATCCGCTTTTTCTCAGAGGCCGATTGCTCGTGGCTTCGCCCGGCATCGGAGATGAGCGATTTAGCCGTTCTGTCATCTATCTCTGCGCACATTCGGTGGAAGGTGCGATGGGGCTCATCGTCAACAAGCCTGCCGATGACATCAAATTTTCTGATCTTCTGACGCAACTCAATTTACTGCCGAAAGGCGAAGACATTCAGATCCCGCAAAGCATCAATATGATGACAGTGCTGCGCGGCGGTCCTGTTGAAACATCACGCGGCTTTGTACTTCACGCAGCTGATGCGAAGCGCGATTATGGATCGGTTGCGGTGTCTGATGATGTCCGCCTCTCGGCGAGCATTGAAATCCTACAAGCCATGGCGCGCGGTGAAGGTCCCGAAGACGCCGTTTTCGCTCTCGGCTATGCGGGGTGGAGTGCCGGCCAACTTGAAAGCGAGTTGCAGGATAATGGATGGATTCTCTGTCCTGCCCGTCATGACATTTTGTTTGATCGTGATCACGAAACAAAATATGCGCGCGCCTTGTCATTGATTGGCGTTGATCCGGCGATGTTGTCGTCGGTCGCGGGCCACGCGTAAAAAATTCGATCAGCCTTTGATCAATTTGCGCGTTTCTTGTGCGCTCATGGCCGGACCGAATGTTGCGCCCTGCCCCAAGCCGAAGCCTAATTGCGCAAATTGAATCGCATCGGATTCCGTCTCCAAACCATCAGCAATCAGCTCAACATCAAGATCATGCGCCAGTGTAACAACCGAGCGCAAAATCGCGGGCCTTACACCAGACGGATCGGGCCGCGTGACAGAACGCGACAAACGAATGACTCCAAAGGGGAAGCGCTCGAGATAACCGAGCGAGGAATAACCGTGGCCAAAATCACCAATTGCGATTTCGGTACCTATATCAGCAAGCCCATTGAGCACATGCACCGCATGTTCAGGATGATCCATCAAATAGGTTTCAGAAATTTCAACCCGCAATGTTCCCCGTGAAACAGGCGCACGGGCCAAGGCCGCTTTAACATCGCGCAGGAAGTCACCGCGCTCGAGCATTGCATTTGACACAGGAAGAATAGCGTAAAGCAAAGGATCGGTTTCAAGCAATTTATGCCAGACGCTCAATTCATTGAGCGCTTGCTCAAGAATAAAATTCGTCAACGTACCGACAAACTCGCTATTCTCCGCAAGCTCCATGAACTCGTCCTGGCTCAATACGCCATGATCCGGATGATCCCAAATCGCTACCGCTTCAAAGCCGGCAATCGACCGATCGGCCAACCTTACAACTGGACGCCAGGTTACAAAAATCTGGTTGCGCAGAATGGCCGAGCGCAAATCAATTTCAAGCGCGAGCCTTTCGCTTGATTGTGCGCGCATGGATGGACGGAACACTTCAATCCTATCACCGCCAAGTTTTTTTGCATGCGCCACCGCGATTTCGGCATTGCGCAACAAGAGATCCGCACTTGTTTCGGCGCGTTGATCCGGCAAGGCAATGCCAATCGATACCGTGAAATTCGCTTCCCGATCACTGATAGAAATCGGGGCCGACAATGTCTTACGGATTTGATCAACCAATGCCGTGATTGGACCGGGGTCACGTTCGGAGAGAAGCAGAATCGCAAAACGGTCACCGCCAATGCGCGCCAATCCGTCTTGCGGTTGAACAAGACGCACAAGGCGTCGTGTTACGGCGAGAAGCAGTGCATCACCACCGCTCAATCCTAGGGAGGTATTGGTTTCATGGAAGCGGTCAATATCGATGGTCACAACGGTTGGGCGCAACTCTTCACCCGCGCGCATGAGATGCAACATAAAATCGATACGATCGAGCAACAACCGGCGATTGGGCAGACCCGTCAAACTGTCATGAATGGCGTCATTCAACAGCCGCTCTTCTGTAAGTCGTGAATCGGTCACGTCAGACAATGTGCCCATGAGGCGCAGCACAGCGCCCTCTTCGCCGACAACCGGACGCGCCCGTAAACGGAACCAATGATAATGGCCGTCATCCGCCTTGATACGAATATCGCTTGAAAGCCGCCCGCGTCTCTCATGGCAAATACGATCAACCGCCGTTGAAAATGAATCGCGATCAGCAGGATTGAGATGATCAATAAATTCATCCGCTGTGCCGGCGAGATAACCCGTCGGATATCCAAGAACGGCTTCAGCTTCGGCGCCTACACGCACATGGTCGCGCGCAAGATCCCAATCGAAAATAATATCGCCCGCACCCGTCAAAGCGAGCGCTTTGCGCGAGGCGTCAGCAAGCTCTGCCCCGACCAAACCTGAGCCTGAAAACGCATGTTGCGTGACAGTGAAACCGATCAACAAAATAATCAGAACAAGGCCGCCGATCAAAGAATGCGGTGCAATGTCCCCCGTCACGCGACCAAGCAAGGTAAAGCCTTCTGCCGTGACCCATGCAAACAGAATAAGCCATGTCGGAATAAGCAAGATCGCGCGCGCTTGCCCATGCGTGGCAAGATAAACAATCAACAACAAGCCAAAAACAGCAACACCAGCAATCGACAACCGCGCGAGACCCGCGGCCACCGCCGGATCAACAAAGATAATCGCAATGAGTGTCGCCAAAAATACAATCCAGACCGTCACGATCTGGCTGTAATGAATACGCAAGCGATTGAGATCGAGATAGGAAAACAAAAACACAATTAAAGTAGCGGCAAGAACGGCTTCTGCCCCCGCGCGATACACGCGTTCCGCTTCTGCTGAAACGGAAAGCACAATACCGAGCAAGCCGAAATCGACGGCAACATAGGCAGCAACCGCCCATGCGAGGAGTGCCGCCGCCGGAAAAATCAATGTGCCGCGAATAAGCATCAACACCGTCAAGAACAATGCCAACAAGCCTATGATGCCCGTGATAATCCCGCGATAGAATGTTAATCCATTCGCAGTGTCTTTATATTTTTCAGGACCCCACAAAGTGAGTTCCGGCAGATGCGGTCCGGCAAGCTCAGCAACAAAGGTCACTGACGAGCCGGGCTCCAATGTGAGTTGAAAAATATCGGCTTCCGTATTCGGAATACGATCAGGGGACGCGCCCTGACTCGCGGTCAAATTCGTAATACGCGACGCGCCAAGATCAGGCCAAATAACACCAGAGCCAATCAGGCGTTGATGCGGCGCCACAAGCCAACGCACCAAGGTCTTGTCGGTATCATTGCGCAACGCGAAGACAATCCAATCCGGTTGGCTGCCGACATTTTTCGCCTTCACCGCAATGCGTCGCACAATACCATCGGCACCGGGGGCCGTTGAAATTTGGATTTCATCACCGCTCGAACGATGTGAATCGACACTCGGCAAAAGATCAAGCGTATCCGCTTCGTCATGGATGACGACGAGATCAAGAGCCTGCACCGGCCCCGCAAAAAACAGGGCCGCGCCGCAAAGAACGAGGCTTAGGAAGAAGGCGCGGAGGGTCAAATGCAGAAGGCTCCCAACGTGAGGCGGCACCCTATCGCAAGGCGGGGGGAAAGGTAAACCGAAACACGCCGTCCGGCCCGTCACACGGGCGGATCGTCCTTCAGGCGGGCATAGAGGACATGATCCTCATAAATGCCATTGATACAGAGATATTGCCGCGCATACCCCTCGCGTTGGAAGCCATTTGCCTCCAAAACGCGGATCGACGCTGTATTACGGGGCAAAGACCCGGCTTCAACGCGACGGAGCCCGACCGGGCCAAAAGCCAATTTCAGCGCCAGCGGCACCGCACGGGTCATAATGCCCTTCCCCGCATGGGCCGCGCCCATCCAGTAGCCCATCATGCCCGAATGGGCGACGCCGCGGCGAATATGACCAAAACTGATGCCGCCCAGAAGTGCGCCGCTCAGCGCATCACAAACAAAAAACGGATAGAGCACATCCCGGTCTTCCGGGTTAAAATAGCGCAAGCGAAAGGCTGTGCGCGTTAAATCATCCTCGCGCCAGGTGGGTTCCCATGGCGTGAGAAAGCTCCGGCTCTCCGCGCGCAATTGGGCCCACGCCGGAAAATCGTCCATCACAGGAAGGCGGATCAAAAGATCAGTACCTTTGATTGGTGATACCGCACGGGCGCGATCTGATCGGGCAAAAAGCGCCATCGATTTACACTAGCCTGCAGAAGGCGACGGCGCGCCGATGCGCGCGGCCATCGCATCCAAATCAATCAAAGGCTTGATCGGACCGATGGCGGCTACTGTCGGTGGCGCTGTGAGCGATGCAGACGCCACACGGCACACATCTTCAACTGTAATGGCATCAATCATCGACACCATCTCGTCACGCGGCAAAACACGCCCATAAGCGAGCATGTGACGCGCCATTTGTTCGGCGCGACGCCCCGGCGATTCAAGTGCAGTCAGTAATGACATTTTCATTTGCGCTTTCGCGCGCGCGACTTCAGCAGGCGTTACTGATTTTGTTGCCGCAGTGAGTGTATCGAGCACAAGCGGCGTGTAATCGGGAAGTTGCGCTTCACCGGTGCCACCATAAATGGCGAAAAAGCCGGAATCCGAAAAAGGCGAAAAGAAAGAATAGATCTCGTAACAGAGACCCCGCTTCTCGCGCACTTCTTGAAAGAGGCGCGATGACATACCGCCGCCCAACAAATTCGAGAACACATGCATCGCGTAATGGTCGGGATCACGCCAAGAGGGCGCGTGAAAGCCAAACACAAGATGTGCTTGTTCAAGGGATTTCACCCGACGACTATCGCCGCCTGTATAGAATGCAGATTCAGGTGCGGGTGCTGTATCATGCGAAAAAACTGAAAGACGCGAACCGACCTCTTGAATCAAAGACTCATGATCAATCGCTCCCGCGGCGGAGACAACCATCGACGGCAAGCGATAAGTCCGATCCATAAACCCACGCATGGTCTTTGGATTTTGCGCGCGAACCGTTTTCGGCGTGCCAAGAATGCGGCGTCCGATCGGCGCTCCTGCAAAAGCTGTCTCCATCACCATATCGAACACGACTTCATCAGGCGTATCTTCATAAGCGCCGATTTCTTGAAGGATCACATCCTTCTCGCGTTTCAATTCGGTTGCGTCATAAGCAGGATCAGCAAGAATGTCGGTCAGAATATCAACCGCCAGCGGCATATCGGGGCCAAGCGTACGCGCATAATAGGCGGTATATTCCGTATTGGTTTCGGCATTCACTTCGCCACCAACCGCTTCAATCTCTTCAGCGATTTGAAGCGCGCTCCGCCGCGATGTGCCTTTGAAAGCCATATGCTCGAGAAGATGCGCGAGCCCCTGCTCTTCCGCACGCTCGTGACGCGAGCCTGCGCCACTCCAAATACCCATCGCGACCGTTGCGAGGCCCGGCATCGTTTCGCTAACGATACGCAACCCGTTATCAAGCGTTGTGACGCGAACATTCTCGGCGCGGTCAGGCACGCTCACGGAGCTCACTCCCGTCCCGCGCGGGCATGCGCGGTGATGAAGGCTTCGATCTTCGCTTGATCATTTGGCAACACCGTCACGCGTTCTTTGCGCGAGAGAAGATCGGAAAGATGATCAGGCAAAGCCGGATGAATACCTGTTGCGGCTTTCACCGCATCGGGGAATTTCGCAGGATGCGCAGTACCCAAAGCCACAACCGGCGTTGCGGGATCATCTTTTAGCAATGCGCGCGCCGCCGTCACGCCGATGGCCGTGTGCGGATCAAGAAGATAACCAGCATTCTGCCATGTGCTCTTCATTTCATCATCAACTGCTACGCGATCCGCACGCAAGGCGGTGAAATCACGACGCATGACATCAAGAGCAGCCGAAGGAATGGTGAAGCTCTTCGATTGCTGAAGCGTTGACATCATCGTGCGCAGCGCCGATGCATCACGCCCCATGACCTCATAAAGAAGCCGCTCGAAATTCGATGAGATTTGAATATCCATCGAGGGCGAGCTTGTGGCAACAACACCCGCCATTTCATAGCGACCCGAAGCGAGTGCGCGGGCGAGAATATCATTCTCATTGGTTGCGACCGACAAACGGCCAATCGGCAATCCCATCAGCTTCGCGACATAGCCCGCAAGAATATCACCAAAATTTCCAGTCGGCACCGCGTAGGAAATTTTGCGATACGGCGCACCCAAAGAAACGCCTGCCGAAAAATAATAAACGATCTGCGCAACAATGCGCGCCCAGTTGATCGAATTGACGCCCGACAATTTAAGCCTGTCACGGAACGCGTGATGATTAAACATTGCTTTGACGAGTGCTTGGCAATCATCAAATGTGCCATCAACAGCAACCGCATGAACATTCGGCGCATCAACCGTTGTCATCTGACGACGCTGCACGTCACTCACGCGGCCCTGCGGATAGAGAATGATCATATCGACGCGATTTAAGCCTTTGAACGCATCAATGGCCGCACCCCCTGTATCGCCAGACGTCGCACCCACAATCGTTGCGCGTTCATTACGCAAAGCGAGAACGTGATCCATCAAGCGTCCGAGCAATTGCATCGCAACATCTTTGAAGGCCAGCGTCGGGCCGCGAAAGAGTTCAAGCACGAAGAGATTGGTATCAATCTCGACAAGCGGACAGACGGATGGATGACGGAATGTGGCGTAAGCCTCGTGGATCATTTTTGAAAGCTGATCCGGCGCAACGTCATCGGCATAAAGGCCAATGATGCGGTCGGCGATTTCGGCATAAGGACGCCCCGCAAGATCAGCAATTGCAGTTGATGTTAAGGTCGGAAAAGTGTGCGGCCAATAAAGACCGCCATCACGTGCAAGACCTGCCAGCAGCGCATCGGAAAAGCCGAGGTCCGGCGCTTCGCCGCGGGTGGAGTGATGGATCATGGCAGAGCGGGTCACGGGAAGCGTTTCCTTGATTGTGTTGGCCTTCTTTAGAAACAGAAAGGCGCCTCTGGCAAGCGGCAAGGTCTAAGAGTCCCGCGCCTTCAGCGCAAATGCGGTAAAGACTCCAATCAGCACTACGGCGAGGCCAAACCATGTCAGGGCATATTCGAGGTGGTTATTAGGCACGGACACCACGGTATGCCCGCCTTCGGGCCAACGTCCCGGAACCGGTGTCGCATCCGCATCAATGATAAAGGGCGCCACGCGCTCCAATTTGAAGGATGCCGCGATCACCGCCGGGTCGCGTATGAACCGGATATTTTTTTGAAGATCATCCTGCGGTGTGAAAAGCCCGCTGCGCTCAGGCACGCGCATGAGACCCTGAACGGTAACGGGACCTTCGATCAGCCCTGCTTTACGCTGATCCTGCGCTTTCAGCGCTTCGGGAACAAAACCGCGATTAACAATCACGCGACTGCCATTGTGAAGCGCAAGCGGAGTCAAAATAAAATAACCAGGTGACGTGCTGCCTTTATCGTCAATCACGATGAAGCCAAAAACATGCGCCTCATGCTCGTGCTCAAAATGGCCGCTCACGAATACTTTTCGATAGGTGTAGTCATCGGGTTTCAAACTTGACCATTCGGTCTCCGGCGGCATCGCAACCGCGTCCGCTTTGAGCGATTGGTCGATACGCTGCAGAAGCGCTTCCTTTTCATAAAGACGTTCGAGCTGCCAAATGCCAAGGCCGCAAAGAATCACAAAAGCTATCGCCGAAACAAGTGAAGGAATTAGCAGACGTCGCACGATAAACCCCTTTACCAGCGATCCTTTTGAGGGATCAGCGTTCAAGCTGTCCTTGCTCGGCTTTATGGCGATATTGCGAAGCAATCAGCCATCCTTTGAGCGGTCGCAAAAGACCAAGCGAAACAAAAACCGTAAGCGGCAGAAAAATCGCACCCAGCAACCACAGAGGCGGTTCGTAATTCGCGTCGATGATCAAAGCCGTTCCGACCACAATCGCACCGGCAATCAGCATGATGAACACGGCCGGACCATCGCCCGAGTCCGCGAATGAATAATCAAGGCCGCAGACCTCGCATCGCGGCGCGAGATCAATAAAGCCTGCAAAGAGATGGCCCTCGCCACAACGGGGGCAACAGCCTTTGACACCCGCCATAATACCGGCATCACCGGAAGAGGATTTGGAAGAGGTCATCACATTGTTTCCTGCAGAAATGAAAAAGGGGCGGCTAAAGCCGCCCCTCGAACTCGAACTTGTCAGCGCTCAATGGCCGTGGAATGCCGCGCCCCACTGCGATCCCCAAAGATAGATCGACACGAAGAGAAAGAGCCAGACAACGTCAACGAAGTGCCAGTACCATGCAGCAAATTCGAAACCGAGATGCTGCTTTGGTGTGAAGTGACCCTTCGACGCGCGGAGCAAGCACACGGCGAGGAAGATCGTACCAATCAACACATGGAAGCCGTGGAAGCCGGTCGCCATAAAGAATGTCGCGCCATAGATATTGCCGCCAAATGAGAAGCCCGCATGCGCGTATTCGTAGGCCTGAACGCAGGTAAAGACTGCGCCCAAAATAACGGTGAGCAAAAGACCTTGTTTCAAGCCCTGACGATCATCATGCAACAAGGCGTGATGCGCCCACGTCACCGTTGTACCCGATGTCAAAAGAATGAGCGTGTTGAGGAGTGGCAAATGCCAAGGATCAAACACTTCGATCCCCGTTGGTGGCCAATTGCCGCCGGTAAAAGCGAAGCGCAAGAACGCCTTCTCTTCGCCGGCATAAATGCTTGAGTCAAAAAAGGCCCAGAACCACGCGACGAAAAACATTACTTCCGACGCGATGAACATGATCATGCCGTAGCGATGATGCAACTGCACAACGCGGGTATGATTACCCTTGTGCTCAGCTTCATTGACCACATCTGACCACCACGAAAGCATCGTGTAGAGGATGCCAAGAATGCCGACTGTGAAAATAATCGGACCGGCTTTGAGGGTGCCGATATGCATACCCTTCATGGTCATAATCGCGCCAACGGCAAAAATGAAGGCGCTCACCGAGCCGACAAACGGCCAGGGGCTCGGATCGACGATGTGGTAATCGTGGTTTCTTGCGTGCGCGTCGGCCATAGCGGGGTCTCCGGTCTTCTTCGAGGCCCATTCGAAAGGCCCCAATCATTCAAGGGTTACAATTGCGGTTTAGGCGGCTCTGTCAACTCCGCGACCGGGGTTTTCCGGGTTTTGGAGGGAAAGAAAGTATAGGAAAGGGTAATCGTATCGAGGCTGCTAATATCTTTGTCCGAAGCCAGCGCCGGATCGACAAAGAAGACGACCGGTACATCAAGCGTTTCGCCCGGCTTTAAAGTCAGATCGGTAAAGCAGAAACATTGCAGCTTGTTGAAATAGCTGCCGGCAAGATCGGGCTGCACATTATAGGTTGCCTGTGCGGTCACGGGCTCGGACCCATGATTGGTGATCTTGTAGAAAATCGTCGCTGTTTCGCCGATCTTGAGCTTTGTCACCGGTGTCTCGGCTTTGAAGCTCCAATTCAGCCCCGGCGCAACATTGGAATCGAAGCGAACGGAAATCATCTGCGCCAAGGCGCTTGTTGGTGCCGTCGTTGCCACCTGTGTCGTGCCACCAAATCCGGTAAGCTGACAAAAAAGACGATAAAGCGGCACCGCCGCATAAGCCGCTCCCACCATCACAACCACAAGCGCAAGACACGCGACAAGCGTGGTGCGGTTCGTGGCAGTGCGTGAGGCAACGGCTTCAGACATGGGATCAGATCGGACGGTTCAAAACATTGCCGCCAAGTTTGGCGATGGTGACGATGAAAAACAAAATCACAAGCGCACCGAGAAACAGCCCGAGAGCACGCGAGCGCGCGTTACGGCGTTGAACTTCTTCTTCAGTAAGCTCCGGAGGCTGCGGATAGACGCTCATTTCATCAAACTCCACGGCAGGAAGGGAAGAAGCTGTTCGACAAGACGCGCGCCGAACAGGGCGAAAAGATAAAGGATGGATGTGCCGAACAATCGGAACGCCGCTTTGCGTGCTTCATCTCCTTCACGCTTACGAAAAAGATCATAAGCATAATAAGCAAGCACCACCCCGAAGGCAGTTGCCACAACAAGGTACAACAGCCCGGCATGAGACATCAGAGCGGGCGCCATGCCGACCGGAATAAGGGCAATCGAATAGAGAAGAATTTGCAACCGCGTCGCGTTAGGTCCCGCAACAACTGGTAGCATCGGCACACCCGCACGCGCATATTCATTGCTCTTCACAAGCGCGAGCGCCCAGAAATGCGGCGGCGTCCAAACGAAGATCAAAAGAAAATAGAGAAAGCTTTCAAGGCTTACACTGCCCGTTACGGCCATGTAACCGATCATGGGCGGGAATGCCCCTGCGGCACCCCCAATCACGATATTCTGCGCCGTCCAATGTTTGAGCCACATCGTGTAGACAACGACATAAAAGAAAATCGTAAAGGCGAGAAAGGCCGCTGCTTGCCAATT
>CAWUMH010000015.1:0-22058 GCA_963923565.1 uncultured Alphaproteobacteria bacterium | reverse complement strand
TCAGATCCGCAAAGTGCTCGCGGAAAATCCGACGGAGTTTGATCCGCGCAAATATTTGAAGCCCGCCATGGATGCGATGACCAAGCTCTGCAAGCAGCGCTTTGAAGAATTCGGCACGGCGGGCAAAGCATCGAAAATCGGCAAGGTTCATACGCTTGCTGAAATGGCGAAGCTTTACGCAGCCGGCAAGCTTGATCCAGTCTTCGGTTAAGATTTTGGTGCGCAGGTGAATAGAATATGACAGATCCTGCGCGCCTCGTTCTCGTTGCTCCCGTTGAAGAAGATACGGCGCAACTTTGCGCACGCCTAGCGCCGCTTGTTGAAGCGGTGCCGTTTGACGCGGTAATTCTTCCCGTCATGGGTGATGATGACCGTGCGCGTATCAATCATGCGAAATCAGTGGCGGCGGTTGTACAAAAACACAACGCCGCTTTGTTGCTTGTTGATGCGTTCGAACTCGTCGCGCGCACCGGTGCTGATGGTGTGCATCTTTCAAATCTCGCGCGTCTCTCAGAGGCTTTGTCTGTTCTCAAGCCGCTTGAACGCATCGTTGGTGTAGCCGGCTTGAAAGCACGCCATGATGCGATGGAGGCAGCAGAGGCGGGCGTTGACTATGTGATGTTTGGCGAACCACGTGCCGATGGGTCTCTGCCCATTGCCTCGGCCGTGATCGAACGCGCAGACTGGTGGGCGGAGCTCTTTCAGACGCCTTGCGTGGCCTTTGCGAGCGATCGGGAGATGGCGGTGCCGCTTGCTGAAACGGGCGCTGAATTTGTCGCTTTTGCCCCCTCGATCCTCGCGACAGCCGCGGACAAGCTTGCCGCTCTGACAGAACTTTATGCAGAGATCCGCGCCGCGCAACGCCCCGAGCGTTAACGCTGTCTTGCTATCGTAATTGAGGACTCTTGACCCGCAACCCTGCGGCATGGTCTAGCATGTCCCCTGCGGGATGACGCTTCGGCTTACTCATTTGGCCCGGTTTGGTCCCGCCGCTGTTTGAAAGGGTGCCGCCGTGATCCGTTCTCCGCTTATGACTGTTATGGTTGATTCTGTGATGAAAGCTGCAAGAAGTTTGCGGCGCGATTTCGGCGAAGTTGAAAATCTACAAGTCTCGCGCAAAGGCGCGCATGATTTTGTCACCGCAGCGGATCACAAGTCGGAAAAGATTTTGCATGAAGCGTTGTTAAAAGCGCGTCCGGATTTCGGTTTTGTTATGGAAGAAAGCGGAATCGTTATTGGAAAAGACGCATCGCATCGCTGGCATATTGATCCGCTTGATGGCACTTTGAATTTTCTACATGGCGTTCCGCATTTCGCTATTTCACTCGGCCTTGAACGTGAGGGCGCTTATGTCGCCGGCGTTGTTTATGATCCCATCAAGGATGAGCTCTTTATTGCCGAAAAAGGTAAAGGCGCATTTTTGAACAATCGTCGTTTGCGCGTTTCGGGCCGCACCGACATGGCTGAAGCCTTGATGGCGACCGGCGTATCACCCACCAACCGGGCGGGCTTTCCGCAATTCTTCAAAGAAGTGTCTGCGGTCATGGAAAAGACATCAAGCTTCCGCAGATTCGGATCGGCTGCGCTTGATCTTGCTTATGTGGCCGCTGGTCGTTTTGAAGGCTATTGGGAAGCGGGTTTGAACAGTTGGGATGTTTCTGCCGGTGTTGTGTTGGTGCGTGAGGCGGGCGGCTTTGTCACTGAATATTCTGGCGCTGATTTCACACCGGACAGTGTTTCACTGATTGCCGGTAACTCAGCCCTTCATAAGAGTCTGACGGCGACACTCGCTACGACCCGTTAACAAGGGTCACTTTTTCATCTGTCAAGACCTTGAACCTTTGCCGCGAAGCGGCGAACATGAGCGCTGACTGAGGGAGGACGCATGTTTCGTTCGAAAGATACAATGCCCTTAACAAAGCCCACGGCCTATCTCGTGCGGATGGTGGTGTTTTTGGTGCTCGGCGCCTTCATCGCGTTCATTTTGTATCGGCAGATCATTCAGGCCTTCAACGCCAATCCGTCCCTCAATGCTTTGATCTTTGGCGTGCTTATCGTGGGATTGGTGCTGGCCATTCGCTCTGTCACGCGTCTTTATCGCGAGATTGAGTGGGCAAATGCGTTTTTGGAAAGCGATAGCGGTATCGTGATTGAGCGCGAACCGGTTTTGCTATTGCCCATGGCGCGTATGCTTGCAGGCCGCTCCAAGCGTGAGGCCCTTTCGCCTTTGTCGCTGCGTGCCATTCTCGACACGATCGGTATGCGTCTTGATGAGACGCGCGATACCGGCCGCTATTTAACAGGCCTTTTGGTTTTTCTCGGATTGCTCGGCACCTTCTGGGGTCTTCTTGATACGGTTGGCTCTGTCGGCAAAGTCATTCAATCGATGAAAACGGGGTCGGATGCCGCGTTGATGTTTGAAGAGTTGAAAGCAGGACTGGCTGCACCTTTGGGCGGTATGGGCATTTCATTTTCGTCCTCGCTGTTTGGTCTCGCGGGTTCGCTTGTTGTCGGTTTTCTTGATCTGCAAGCAGGCCAAGCGCAAAATCAATTTTATGAACAGCTTGAAAATTTCCTGGCGTCGATTGCGGGTCCTGAAGCCGTGTCGGGTGAGACAAATAGCGCGTCGGCCGCTGGCTTGCCTGAACCTAGTCTCGCGGCTGCTAATGTCGCCGCGATTGAAAATCTAGCCTCGGGCATTCAATCTCTTGTCACCAATATGCGCGCTGAGCAGCAATTGATCCGTGATTGGGTTGAAGCGCAAGCCGCGCGTGAAGCTGAGATCAAAGCCGTATTGTCAGCGCTCCACAAAGCGATTGACGGAAAGGGCTAAGTGATGGCCCGTTTCGGCCGCCGCGAAAGAGGCATTGATTATTGGCCCGGCTTCGTCGATGCGCTCTCGACGTTGGTATTGGCGATTGTCTTCTTGCTTACCGTGTTCATGGTGGCGCAGTTTTTCTTAAGCCAACAAGTGACCGATAAAGACACCGCGTTGCAAAAGCTCACGCGGCAGATTTCAGAGCTCACAGATCTTCTCGCGCTTGAACGCGTCAATCGTAAAAATCTCGAAGAAAATCTTGCTCTGCTTGGTGATACGCTTAACGCGTCTGAGAGTGAGCGAAAAAGACTCGAAGGCGTCATAGCCAGTTCTGGGGGCGTTGTGCCTGCGCCGGATGCGAGCGGGCAGATGGCTTCGCTCAATCGCGATCTTGACGCGCAGCGGCAAATTTCAGCGCGCGCCTTGGCGCAAGTGGAAGCGCTTAATCAGCAGATCAATGCGTTGAGGCGGCAATTGGCGGCGCTTGAAGATGCATTAAACGCGTCTGAATCGCGTGATCGTGAAAGCCAAGCGAAGATTGCCGATCTTGGGCAACGGTTGAACGTGGCGCTTGCGCAAAAGGTGCAGGAGCTCGCGCGTTATCGCTCCGAGTTTTTTGGCCGTTTGCGGCAAATTCTTTCCAACCGCTCTGATGTGCGTGTTGTGGGTGATCGCTTTGTGTTCCAGTCGGAAGTATTTTTCGATGTGGGCTCTGCAGCCGTAAGCAATGCGGGCCGAACTGAACTTGATAAACTTGCCTCGGCATTGATTGAGCTTGATGGTCAAATTCCGCCCGACATACCGTGGATTTTGCGTGTTGATGGCCACACCGACAAAAAGCCGGTGACCGGCACCGGCCAATTTAAATCCAATTGGGAATTGTCCGCTGCGCGCGCCATTTCTGTCGTGCAATATCTCGTTTCGAAAGGCGTTCAGCCCACACGTTTAATGGCGGCTGGCTTTGGCGAATTTCAACCGATTGAATTGGGTGAAAGCGAAGAGGCGCTCAAACGCAATCGCCGTATCGAGTTGAAACTCACGGATCGGTGAGGGTGCTCACACGCTCGCTTCAAATTGCAACGCGGCGAGACGGGCATAGAGACCACCTTTCGCCACGAGCGTCGCGTGGTCGCCTTCCTCAACGATGCGTCCCTGATCCATCACAAGAATCCGGTCGGCTTTGACGATGGTTGAAAGTCGATGCGCAATCACAATTGTTGTGCGCCCTTCCATCAACCGGTCGAGCGCGGCTTGCACGAGTGTTTCACTTTCCGCATCAAGTGCGGATGTTGCTTCATCAAGCAAGAGAATGGGTGCATCTTTAAGGATCGCGCGCGCAATCGCAATGCGCTGGCGCTGGCCGCCTGAAAGCGTGATGCCGCGTTCACCAATGCGCGTATCATAGGCCTCGGGCCATTGCCGTACAAAGGCATCGACAATCGCCTGTTCCGCTGCCGCATGAAGTTCGGCATCGGTTGCCTCGGGTGAACCATAGCGAATATTTTCGGCAATCGTTGCACCAAACACCACGCTGTCTTGCGGCACGAAAGCAATGCGGCGACGCAAATCGCGCGGCTCGGTATTTTGAATGGCAACGCCATCAACGAGAATTGTACCGGATGTCGGATCATAAAAGCGCAAGAGCAATTGCATCACCGTGCTCTTGCCTGCTCCTGAAGGGCCGACAATTGCAACGCGCTCGCCCTTCTTCACATCAAAGCTTACATCCGCAAGCACGGTCTCATCTTTGCGTGTGGGATAGGCAAAGCTGATCTTTTGGAATGATACGGTTCCTAATGGTGGTTCTGGTAAGGCTTGCGGATGTTCAGGCGCGCGGATGGCAGGCTTGATGGCAAGCAATTCAGCCAAACGACCCGCTGCACCCGCCGCGGCACTGATCTCGCCCCAGACTTGCGAGAGTTCACCAAGGCCACCGGCTGCAAACACGGCGAATAAAACAAATTGCGAGAGTGTTCCGGCAGATAAGCGTCCGGCGAGTACATCTTGTGCGCCATACCAGAGAATGCCGACCACGCTTGAAAAGACGAGCGTGATGGCAATACCCGTAAGGAGTGAGCGCGCGCGTGTCGCAACACGTGCCGTCTCATAGGCTTCTTCGGCGGCGTCTGAAAATCTTTTGAGTGTCAGATGTTCGGCAACGAAAGCTTGCATCACGCGCATCGCGCCGATTGCTTCTGTAGCATAGGCTGACGCATCAGCGAGGCGATCTTGGGCAAGGCGGGAACGTTGTCTCACGCTGCGGCCTGAAGCGACCAGCGGCAAAACAATAATCGGAATCGCAAGAGCGACGAGGCCGGATAAACGCGGGCTCGTATACACCATCATGCCACCCGCGCCGATGAAGAGCACAAGATTGCGCAACGCGACCGAGGCGCTGGCGCCAAAGGCGCTTTTGAGCTGCGTCGTATCGGCGGAGAGGCGCGAGACAATCTCGCCGGATTTCACTGTGTCGTAAAAGCCTGCATCAAGTCGCGTGAGATGATCAAACACAGCGGTGCGGATATCGGCCACCACGCGCTCGCCGAGCGTCATCACCAGATAATAACGGGAGGCAGAGGCCGCTGCGAGTATGGTCACCACCACGATCATCATCGCGAAATATTTGTCGATCAGATCCGCGCCCTCGGCCGAGAAGCCGTAATCGATCATCCGACGCACGGCCAGCGGAATGGCCAAGGTCGAACCCGAGGCCAGGATCAGCGCGATAAGGGCCGCTAAAATGCGGCCGCGATACTGAAGCGCATAGGGAAGAAGGGGGAGGAGCGCCTTGAGCGAGGTCTTTTGACGGGTGCCAGAGGCGGAATCGGGGGAGAGAGGAGCAGTCATAGCCGCTTCTTCGCGCCGAATGTCGATCTTGTCCAGACCCCGACTTGTGTCGCGGAAGGTCATCCGCTATACGCACGGCTTCCGCGAATTTAGACCCGGGCGGAGAGTGCCTAAACTCTTTTGTGCACACCCTCCGGAAGACGCTTTTTGGAAGGATTTTGACGATGAAGGCCGAGATTCACCCCGATTATCACACGATCAAGGTTGTCATGACCGATGGTTCGAGCTTCGAGACCCGCTCCACCTGGGGCAAGGCGGGCGATACGATGCAGCTCGATATTGATCCGAATTCTCATCCGGCCTGGACGGGCGGCTCGACAACGATTTTGGATCGTGGCGGTCGTGTCTCGCGCTTCAACAAGCGCTTCGAAGGCCTCGGCATCGGCGGCAAGAAGTAAGCCGCACGTCCAAGCCGATAAAAGTAACAAAGCCCCGGCAGAGTCCGGGGCTTTTTGTTGAGGTAATCACCAACTCAAAAGAGCGATAATTTCAGTGGTGCGTTGTGTCGCGCGAGAACGCTGATTTAATCAGAAGATGCTGAAGCGCGACAGCGTTGCGACCCGACGGTGTCGGCGCCTCTTCCGGATTATTTTTTAAAATCATCTCGGCATGTAACACGCGATCTTGCAGGCGAATGGATTGATTGATGAGATCAATCAGACGGCGTGGCAACACAGTGGCATCTGATCCATGTGTTGCATGTTCATTTTTCACGAGACGAATACGCGCCATTTGCAATGACGCTTTATCTTTCGACATTTCACCTTCAGCAACCGCGCGGCGTACAAGCAACCACGACGCGATCTGCATCATACGGGTTGTGAGGCGCATGCTTTCATCAGCATAGGCAAGAGCAGAGAGGCGTGGCAGGCGACGGGCTTCATCGCGGCCGGGTCCATCAAGATAGGCGGCGGCTTCTTCGACTAACGCCATCCCTTCGCGAAAGAGTGAGCGGAATGCATCCGAAGACATGTAATCGCGTCCGAAGGCAATGGCTCCGGAGGGCTGAAATCGATGAAGTGGTTGTACATCCGCCATTGGATGATCCCGCTTTGAATATGCAAAAACTACTTACGTCGCCCCAACGGGGTAACGCCCATTCATAACTATAGATCAGAAAATCTTAGTTTGCGCGTTAGGATTATGTTTACGGTTAACGCCGCCTGAACTAACGCGTTTTGAACAAAGTATCAGCGGCGGATTTCACGGCTGATTTCTTTGTTTTTTCCTCTTCAAGCCTTTGAATTTCGTTTTTTAAGAGGAGGATACGCTCGTCAAGTTCATCAATCGAAATGGCGCTTAAATCCTCACCAATCTCATGTGCCGTTTTCTTTTTTTTCCGTGTTTCTTCAAAAAAAGGATCGGACATGACATCACCACTTCAGAGAATTTCAACTCAAAGGTTAACGAAACAATCAACACCAACCTTTAGGTGCAGGTTTGTAGATCAGATCATAGTGCTTTAAATCATGACTTCTCAAGATCGGTTCCGGTCAAATTTTAGATTTCATGCTGCGAGGGTTAATCATGACGGATGTGCCTGCCACGATGACCTGTATCGGCCTTCCCACGCCTGGCGGCCCGGAAGCCCTGATCCCCGAGACGCGTCCGGTACCTCAGCCCGCTGAAGGCGAGGTCCTCGTAAAGGTAGCGGCGGCAGGTGTGAACCGTCCGGACGTCTTGCAAAGAAAAGGCGGCTATCCGCCTCCGCCTGGTGCATCGGATATTCCGGGCCTTGAGATTGCGGGAACGATCGTCGCTCTTGGTGCGGGCGTTAAGCGCTACAAAATCGGCGATGCGATTTGCGCGCTCGTTCCCGGTGGTGGTTACGCCGAGTATTGCACGGTTCATGAAAGCAATGCGCTGCCGGTGCCGAATGGATTTTCGATGATCGAAGCGGCGGGACTGCCTGAGACATTTTTCACGGTCTGGACAAATGTTTTTGAGCGCGGGGCCTTAAAGGCAGGCGAGACATTACTTATCCATGGCGGCTCATCGGGCATCGGCACGACGGCCATCATGCTTGGCAAAGCCTTCGGCGCAAAAGTTATTGTTACGGCGGGAAGTGCCGACAAATGCGCAGCATGCCTTAAACTTGGCGCTGATCACGCCATTGATTATCGCACGCAAGATTTCGTTGCCGAGGTCAAAACAATCACGGGTGAACGTGGCGTGGATGTAATCCTTGATATGGTCGGCGGCGATTATATCGCCCGCAATTATGCGGCGGCCGCGCGGGACGGACGTATTGTTCAGATCGCCTATCAAAAGGGCGCGAAAGTCGACATTGATCTGACGCCTTTGATGATCAAAAGGTTGACCCATACCGGCTCGACCTTGCGCCCTCGAAGCGTTGCCGAGAAAGCGTCGATCGCCCGCGCCTTGGAGGAGAAAGTCTGGCCGCTTTTGTCGTCGGGGAGTATTCGGCCCCAGATTCATGCGACATTTCCTCTCAAAGAGGCCGCTCGGGCGCATGAAATGCTCGAATCCAGCACGCATATCGGGAAAATCATCCTGATTTCATGAGAATGAGGCTCAGGAACCGATTGCGCCCAAGGCAAGTTCCGCCTATATGGGGGTCATTCCCGCTACGCTGATCGCCAAACGGGGCTCCGGTTCGGAAAAGACCGGTCGGAGCGCAGGCGGTCCTATGCGTGGCGCTGACTGAAATTCGACCGCAAGGAGCCCAGTGCTATGACTTCAGGTCCATTGATGCCCAAAGCGACGGCCGTCTGGCTTGTCGACAACACGGCCCTCAGCTTCGAGCAGATTGCCGATTTCTGCCATCTTCACCCGCTTGAAGTGAAGGGCATTGCGGATGGCGAAGTCGCCGCCGGTATCAAGGGTATGGACCCCGTGATGCATGAGCAATTGACGCGTGATGAAATCGCGAAAGCCGAAGCGGATTCAAATTATCGTTTGAAGCTTAAGGAAAGCACTGTGCGCATTCCTGAGCGCAAGCGTACCAAGGGCCCGCGCTATACGCCTTTGTCGCGTCGTCATGATCGTCCGAATGCGATTTTGTGGCTCGTGCGCAATCATCCTGAATTGAAAGACGCGCAGATCATGCGTCTTGTCGGTACAACCAAATCAACGATTTTGCAGGTGAAAGATCGCACCCATTGGAATATCGCGCAGTTGCAGCCGATGGATCCGGTAACATTGGGTCTTTGCTCGCAAATCGATCTCGATTTCGAAGTGAACCGGGCGTCGAAGGACAAGACGGTGCAGGCGCCAGAAGCCGCTCATACATTGCTGCCGGCTGAAGTCACAACGGCCAAGGAAACACTCGAACCGTTTGCAGGCTTCACGGCTCAAGAAGCTGAGGAGACGGAAGAGAAGATCGACGTCGATTCTGTTTTTGCCAAGCTCAAGCAGCTCAAAACAGACGAATAAGATCACCACCGTCTTGGTGTGACTATAGAGAATGAAAAAGGCCCGGTTTTACCGGGCCTTTTTGTTTTTAACCTTTTATTAACTCTAAATTTTAGCTTTTGATTAACCATGTCCGCGTGTCGGAGGTCTGCCCTTAAAAAGGCCTTATTTGACGCCATTTCAGGAACTCTCTGTTAACCATCACAGCCTTAAATCGGGTGAGATTGTAACAGGTTGTTTTTTTGGAGCAGGCAGAATGCTTGAGGGATTGGCTTCGGTTCGTACGCTGAAATTCGCAGTCGCGGTGGGTGCCGCGCTTTTCCTGGCCGCTTGCGCCAATGACAAAGCGACAACAGGCGCGGGTGATCTAGCCAGCATCGGCGGCGGTTCGGCAACGCCGGGCAGTGCGCAGGACTTTCAGGAAAATGTCGGTGATCGCGTGTTCTTTGAAAGCGACTCATCTGATCTGACCTCAACCGCGACCGCCACACTCGACAAACAAGTTCAGTGGCTCAATCAATATGGAAGCTACAAGATTTTGATCGAAGGCCATGCTGATGAGCGGGGCACGCGCGAATATAATTTCGCCCTCGGTCAGCGCCGTGCGCAGACAACACGTGATTACCTCGTCGCCAAGGGTGTTGCCGCTTCGCGTCTTTCAACAAAGAGCTGGGGTAAAGAAAAGCCAGTGGCTGTGTGTGATGATATCTCGTGCTGGTCACAAAACCGGCGCGCTGTAACAACCCTCTCGGGTGGAAACTGATCGCGCGCCGAAATTGATGCGACGGCTTAAATCGTCGCTACAATGAGATCGCCGGCGCGGGGTCATCCCGCGCCGTTGTTGTTTTGAGGAGTAAATAATTTCCGATGACGAGAACATTCACCTTCCCGATGGTTGTAACGGTGTTGTTAAGCCTGTCATCGCTGGCGTTTGCCCAAGATGCACCTTCGGAGAGCGATTACGTTGTCCGCATCAATCGCCTCGAAACACAAATCCGGCAATTGTCGGGTCAAGTTGAAGAATTGCAATTTGCGAATAAGAGACTCGAAGAGTCGCTCAAAAAATTTGAGCAAGATGTCGAAATGCGTTTTCAGGATGTGAAAGGGCAACCGGCCTCACCTCAAAAATCGGGCGCTGCTGAATCGTCCTCTGCGCCGCTAAATCTCGCTGCAACGTCGAAGACGGGCGCTACCGCAACGCAGACGGCAGGAACATTGGCAGCCCAAGCAGCAAATGCAAAACAAGCACCCGCTCAACCGGCGAAACCGGCTGATGCAAAATCAACGCTCGCCGAAGCGCGTGCGGCTTTTGCAGCAGGAAATTTTGATGAGGCCTCGCAGCTTGCGCGTGACCTCATTCAAACCTATCCAAAAGATAAGCTTGTGCCTGACGCGATGTTGATCACGGGCGATAGCGATTACCGAATGAAACGCTATCCGGAATCGGCGCAGACTTACCTGAAGATTGCGCAAACCTACGGGAGTGCCAAACAAGCCCCGCTTGCTTTTGCGAAGCTAGGCGATGCGCTTGTGAGCATGGGGCAGAAAACCCAGGCCTGCGCGACCTTTGGTGAATTTGCAAAACGGTATCCTGATGCAGACGCGGCATTGAAAGCCCGTGTCGAGAAAGCGCAGAAGGGGGCGGGCTGTTGAAAAAGACGCGGCCGCTTCCCTCAGCAGAACCGCTTGGTGCGGATGAAGTGCGCGCGCTTTTAGCGCCGATTGAATCCGAAGCGCATGTTTTGTTGGCGGTATCGGGCGGTCCAGACTCACTTGCTTTGCTTGTTGTTACCGCGCGATGGGCAAAAGAGAAACATGGCGCACGTCCGCGCGTTTCGGTGGCGAGTGTTGATCATGGGTTGCGCGCTGAAGCGGCTGAAGAAGCGGCTATGGTTGGACGCGTGTCTTCAAGTCTTGGTCTGTCGCATGCGATCTTAAAGTGGGAAGGTGATAAGCCGGCTCAAGGCATTCAAGAAGCCGCGCGTAACGCGCGTTATCGGTTGTTATCCGAACACGCAAAAACTTTGGGTGCTCGTGCCATTCTTACGGGTCATCACGCGGATGATCAGGCGGAAACCGTGTTGCTGCGTCTCGCCGCGGGATCCGGCCTTTCAGGCCTCGCGGGCATGGCGAGTGAAACCCCTTTAAATGACGACTATCTTCTCGTCCGTCCGTTCTTGGCGATCTCGGGTGTACGTTTGCGCGCGACCGTCACGGCGGCCGGCCTGTCGCCGATTGAAGATCCCTCAAATGTGAATCAACGCTTTGCGCGTCCCCGTTTACGTTCGGCCGCGGATGTTTTAAGCCGCGAAGGTCTCGATACAGCCCGCCTCATGCGCTTTGCGGAGCGGATGCGTCGTGCAGATGAAGCTCTCGAGGCACTGGTCGAAGACGCCGAGCGGGCGCTCCGAATCCCCTCAACCTCGGGCGAACGCTTCACGCCCGGGGTCTTGTCGCGCCCGGCCGAGATTGGAATTAGGCTGATCGGGGCGGCTATCCGGCGGGTTTCGAATGGTGCGGCACTTGAGCTCAACCGGCTTGAAGCGCTCCACGCCGCCTTAAGTGATGCTCTTCGAGCAGGAAAATCGCTCCAAAGGTCACTTGGCGGGGCCATTATCGCGCTCGATCGCCAGGGTGGGATCACGGTTTCAAGAGAACCGCCAAGACGTTCTCGCCTTTCCCTTGGCAAGGGCACATCGGGTGCTTAAATAGATGGTCTGAAGCCCGCGCGCGTTTGAGCGTGTCTGGGTCCGAGAAAGGCCAGTGCTCCCGCCATGAATCCGAATGTGCGCAACTTTGCCCTTTGGGTGATCATTTTCCTGTTGGTTCTCGCCTTGGTCACGTTGTTCCAGAGCCCGGGCTCGCGCAATGGCGCGCAGGATCTGAGCTATAGCCAGTTTCTTTCCGATGTGGATCAAGGCCGCATCGCAGGGGTAACGATTTCAGGCAATGACATTACAGGCACCTTGTCCGATGGCCGTCTGTTCTCGACCTATGCGCCGAATGATCCGACCCTCGTGTCGCGTCTCGCTGCCAAGGGTGTAAACTTCTCCGCGAAGCCGCCGAGCGACGGGATGCCGTGGTATCTTGCTTTGCTCGTCAACTGGCTGCCCTTGATTGTTGTGATGGCAGCATGGTTCTTCCTCTCGCGTCAGATGCAGGGCGCATCGGGCAAAGCTATGGGCTTTGGCAAGTCGAAAGCCAAAATGCTTTCCGAAGCGCATGGCCGTGTAACCTTCTCTGATGTTGCCGGTGTCGATGAAGCGAAGGAAGATCTCGAAGAGATCGTCGAGTTTCTTCGTGACCCGCAAAAATTCCAACGCCTCGGTGGTCGTATTCCGCGCGGCGTGTTGCTTGTTGGTCCTCCAGGTACCGGTAAGACATTGCTCGCGCGTGCCATTGCGGGCGAAGCGAATGTGCCCTTCTTCACAATCTCCGGTTCGGACTTCGTTGAAATGTTTGTCGGCGTTGGCGCGAGCCGCGTGCGCGACATGTTCGAGCAAGCTAAAAAGAACGCACCTTGCATCATCTTCATCGACGAAATCGATGCGGTGGGTCGTCATCGTGGTGCAGGCCTTGGTGGTGGTAATGATGAGCGCGAACAGACGCTCAACCAATTGCTCGTCGAGATGGATGGTTTTGAAGCCAATGAAGGCATCATTCTGATTGCCGCCACAAACCGTCCGGATGTGCTTGATCCCGCACTTCTGCGTCCGGGTCGTTTCGATCGTCAGATCGTTGTGCCTAATCCCGATGTGCAAGGCCGTGAGAAAATTTTGAAGGTGCATGTGCGTAAAGTGCCCCTCGCACCCGATGTCGATCTCAAAGTTGTTGCACGCGGAACGCCGGGCTTCTCTGGCGCGGATTTGATGAATCTCGTGAATGAGGCCGCTTTGCTTGCCGCACGTCGTGGCAAGCGCATCGTGACGATGCAGGAATTTGAGGACGCGAAAGACAAGGTGATGATGGGTGCGGAGCGACGGACGCTCGTCATGACCGAAGACGAAAAGAAGCTCACCGCCTATCACGAAGCCGGTCATGCGATTTGTGCATTCAATGTGACGGCAACCGACCCCGTGCATAAAGCGACGATCATTCCGCGTGGTCGTGCGCTCGGTATGGTGATGCAATTGCCGGAGCGCGATAAGCTTTCGATGTCGCTTGAGCAGATGACCTCGCGTCTGGCGATCATGATGGGTGGCCGCGTTGCTGAAGAGCAAATTTTTGGCCGCGAGAAAGTGACTTCGGGCGCTGCATCTGACATTGAACAGGCGACACGTCTTGCCCGTATGATGGTGACGAAATGGGGCTTCTCGCCTGCACTCGGTACCGTGTCTTATGGCGAAAATCAGGATGAAGTCTTTTTAGGTATGTCGGTGGCGCGTACACAAAATGTGTCGGAAGCCACAGCGCAAACAATCGACTCTGAAATTCGCCGTCTTGTTGAAGCGGGCTACAAAGAAGCGCAGCGTATTTTGAGTGAACGCGCGGCGGATCTTGAGACGCTTGCGCAAGGTCTTCTCGAATATGAGACCTTGTCGGGCGATGAAATTCGCGATCTTCTCGATGGTAAGCCGCCCGTGCGTGAAAGTGGTGATGGCGGTGCGTCTAAGGCATCCTCCGCAGTCCCTACGGCGGGTAAAGGTCGCCCACGGCCAGAGCCTGATGCAGGTATGGAGCCGCAGCCGAGCGCCTAACACCTATGGCTCGTAAAGCTTAAGCATCAAACGCCCGGCTCAACCGGGCGTTTTTGCATTCAGCCTTTGTTCAGACCTGAGCTGTAAAAAATCGTCGTCAAATGTGACGAGCTGGGTGCTTGGCGTTTTTGCGCCGTTACTCTAGGTGTCGCGGTCACATAAGGAGCGTGGTCCTGTCATGGCGCGTAAATATTTCGGAACAGATGGTGTTCGCGGTAAAGCGAATACGGTGATCACCCCCGATCTCGCTTTGCGGGTGGGGCAGGCGGCGGGGCTTGTGTTTCGTCGCGGTGTCCATCGCAACCGCGTTGTGATTGGCAAAGATACGCGGCTCTCAGGTTACATGATTGAAACCGCGCTTGTCGCGGGCTTTACCTCGGTCGGTATGGATGTGTTGTTGCTGGGCCCGATGCCGACACCGGCTGTCGCCATGCTCACGCGGTCTATGCGCGCTGATTTGGGCGTGATGATCTCCGCCTCGCATAATGCTTTTGAAGACAATGGCATTAAACTATTCGATCCCGACGGTTTCAAATTATCGGATGACACCGAACGTGAAATCGAAAGCCTGATTGACGGTGATATCTTGTCAAAGCTGGCAGCGCCCGCAGCGCTTGGTCGTGCCAAACGCATTGAAAGCGTCCACGCACGCTATATCGAATTTGCCAAACGCACCTTGCCGCGCGCACTTGATCTCGATGGTCTGCGTGTTGTGATCGATTGCGCCAATGGTGCCGCTTATAAGGTAGCGCCGGAGACCTTGTGGGAATTGGGCGCTGAAGTGTTCCCGATCGGTATTGAGCCGGATGGATTCAACATCAATAAAGACGTGGGCTCGACCGCACCGAATGCCGTGATCAACAAAGTGCGCGAGATGCGCGCAGATATTGGCATCGCGCTTGATGGTGATGCGGACCGCGTCATTATTGTTGATGAAAAAGGCCAAGTCGTTGATGGCGATCAGTTGATGGCTGTCATTGCAAAAAGCTGGAGAGATGACGGTCGTCTCACAAAGCCGGGCGTGGTGGCGACCATCATGTCCAATCTCGGTCTCGAGCGTTATCTTGATACACTCGGCCTCACACTTCAGCGCACCGCTGTGGGTGATCGTTATGTGCTCGAACATATGCGCGAACACGGATATAATCTCGGTGGTGAACAATCAGGCCATATGATCCTGTCGGATTTCTCGACAACAGGCGACGGACTTGTCGCCGCGCTGCAAGTTTTGGCGATGGTGAAAAAGCTTGATCGTCCGGTGAGCGAAGTCTGTCACTTGTTTGATCCTTTGCCGCAGATCTTGAAAAATGTACGCTACAAATCGGGCCAGCCTTTGAAAGACAAACGCGTTGTAGAAGCGATTGCTTCGACACAAGCGACATTGGGTGATCGTGGTCGTTTGGTTATTCGTCCCTCGGGCACCGAACCTGTTATCCGCGTGATGGCGGAAGGTGACGATCGTGTGTTGGTTGAAAAAGCCGTTGATGATGTCGTGAGTGCCCTCACAAGCGTTGCGGCGTAAGCGCGAAGAGCGTTTCATTTTCGTAACCAATAGTTTTTTTAAACACTTTCACCGCACCCTGTCTGATGTGACAGGGTGCGGTTTTGTTTTTAACCGATAGCCTACCGGCATTTCACTCAGCACAAAAATGTAAAGTGTATCGTTACGCTTTACATTATTACAGCGACGTGGTAGGGGAAATGAAGTTTCGATCTGTTCGGCATAAGGGTTTGAAACGCTTTATAGAGCGTGGCGATAATTCGGGATTGCCGTCAGCTTACGCTCCGAAGCTCGCGGGTATGATTACGCTTTTGGCAGCGATTAAGCGGATTGACGAGCTTTCGTCGGTTGAGAAATGGAACATACACCGCCTTACGGGCGATCGAAAAGGACGCTGGAGTTTTTCCGTTTCAAGAAACTGGCGTCTCACTTTTGATATCGATGAAATGAAAGGCTTGATCGTCGATCTCAATTTTGAGGATTATCATTGAGGACGCTATGGCAGAATACGATGAAATCACGATGAAAAACCCGTCACATCCGGGTGCGGTAATTCGCGACGTGCTGCTTGAACCCCTTGGCCTCTCCGTAACCGAAGCCGCTCTAGCGCTCGGCGTGACGCGGCCGGCTTTGTCGGCCTTTCTCAATGAGCGCGCATCGCTTTCGCCCGATATGGCAATCCGAATCGAGAAAGCCTTCGGCTTGAAGCTCGAAACGATGATGCGCATGCAAAATGCCTATGACATCGCCCAAGCGCGCCGCCGCGCACCACAGATCAAGGTCAAGCGCTATCGGGGCAAGGCGGCGTGAGGCCGTTGCCGGCCTGAAAAACAATCGAATCTTTTTGTCTTATTACCGACATTTCCGGATTGACGACGCGGCCAAGCTCCCGTACCTCGATCAGCGGGACATCCCTCCCCAACGAGGGACGCCCATCTGTGAGGATGGAGAAACCGATGACACAGACAATGCCCGGCTTGCGGCCGGTCAATCCGCAATTTTCGTCCGGCCCTTGCGCCAAGCGCCCCGGCTGGACCCCTGACGCTCTCAAAAACGCAGCACTCGGCCGTTCGCATCGCGCGAAGCTCGGTAAGACGCGTCTCAAACGCGCGATCGACCTCACGCGTGAGGTTCTGCAAGTTCCCGCCGATTATCGCATCGGGATCGTGCCTGCGTCCGACACCGGCGCTTACGAAATGGCGATGTGGACGATGCTCGGCGCACGTCCTGTCGATTGCCTCGCTTGGGAAAGTTTTGGCGAAGGCTGGGTCAATGACGTCGTCAAACAATTAAGACTTAAAGACATTCGTGTGATGAAAGCGCCTTATGGCGCGTTGCCGGATTTGAATGCGGTCAATCCCGATCACGATGTGCTCTTCACATGGAACGGCACCACATCGGGTGTGCGTGTGCCTGATGCCGATTGGATCAAAGCGGATCGCAAAGGTCTTACCTTTTGCGACGCGACCTCTGCGGCTTTCGCGCAAAATCTCGATTGGTCGAAACTCGATGTAACGACGTATTCCTGGCAGAAAGTGCTCGGCGGGGAAGCCGCGCATGGCATGCTGATTTTGAGCCCGCGCGCGGTAGAGCGGCTTGAAAGCTACACACCCGCGTGGCCCTTGCCGAAAATTTTCCGTCTCACATCGGGTGGCAAATTGATCGAAGGGATTTTCGAAGGCGAGACGATCAACACACCATCAATGCTTTGCGTGGAAGATTATATCGATGCGCTCGAATGGGCAAAGACAGTTGGTGGTTTGAAAGGCCTCATGGCACGGTGTGATGCCAATGCGAAAGCGGTGGCTGATTTTGTTGCGGCTAAACCTTTTCTTGCATTCCTCGCACAAGATCCGACGACGCGTTCCAACACCAGCGTGTGTTTGAATTTTGTTGATCCGGCCATTGCCGTTTTGACTGAAGACGCGCAAGCAGCTTTTGCCAAATCTGTCGCCGCGCTTCTTGAGAAAGAAGGTGTCGGCCTTGATCTCGGCTCCTATCGCGATGCGCCTCCCGGTTTGCGAATTTGGTGTGGTGCAACAGTTGAAACGCGCGACGTTGCCGCGCTGATGCCGTGGATCGAATGGGCTTTTGAGAGTGCGAAAGCCGCGCTCGTCAAAGCTGCGTAATCAAGCGTCCTTCATTTCATTTCAAATTAACGCGCCTCACGCGCATCGCGCGCTTTCAAGCGGGCAAATCACAATCAAGGATTTATAAAATGGCTCCTCGCGTTTTGATTTCTGACTCTCTCTCACCCGCCGCCCTCGCCATTTTCAAAGAGCGTGGTGTCGAGGTCGATTTCCAACCGGATCTCGGCAAGGACAAAGACAGGCTCGCTGCTATCATTGATCAATATGATGGTCTGGCCATTCGCTCGGCCACCAAAGTCACCGCAAAGATTTTGGAAAATGCCACGCGGTTGAAAGTGGTGGGCCGCGCCGGCATCGGCGTCGACAATGTCGATATTCCCGCCGCCACCGCCAAAGGCGTGATCGTCATGAACACGCCGTTTGGAAATTCCATCACCACCGCTGAGCACGCAATAGCAATGATGTTTGCGCTCGCGCGGCAAATCCCTTCGGCCGATGCGTCCACGCAAGCGGGCAAATGGGAAAAAAACCGTTTCATGGGTGTCGAAATCACCGGCAAGGTGCTGGGCATTATCGGGTGCGGCAATATCGGTGCGATTGTTGCGGATCGTGCCGTGGGCTTGAAGATGCGGGTTATCGCCTATGATCCGTTTCTCTCGCCGGAACGCGCGATTGATCTCGGTGTCGAGAAGGTCGAGCTGGAAGAGCTCCTCGCACGTGCCGATTTCATTACGCTGCACACGCCTTTGACGGCGCAAACGAAAAACATTCTTTCGGCAGATAATCTCGCCCGCACCAAAAAAGGTGTGCGCATCATCAATTGCGCGCGCGGCGGTTTGGTGGATGAGCACGCGCTGCGCGCACTGCTTGATACCGGCCATATTGGCGGCGCGGCATTCGATGTGTTTATTGAGGAGCCAGCAACATCGAATATTCTCTTCGGTCATCCGAATGTGATCTGCACACCGCATCTCGGCGCGTCAACCAATGAGGCGCAAGAGAATGTCGCCTTGCAAGTGGCCGAGCAAATGTCGGATTACCTCGTGCGTGGCGCGATTTCGAATGCGATCAACTTCCCCTCCATCACGGCGGAAGAAGCGCCGAAGTTAAAGCCCTTTATCGCGTTGGCCGAAAAGCTCGGCTCCTTTGCTGGCCAGCTTACCGATAGCGGCATCAAAGAAGTGCGCATCACCTATCAGGGCGATGTTGCGGCACTCAAAATCAAAGCGCTGACAGCGGCTACCATTGCGGGCCTTCTGCGTCCTGCACTGCAAGATGTGAATGTCGTCTCCGCGCCCGTTGTGGCAAAAGAGCGTGGCATTGTGATCGAGGAGACGGTGCGCGAAGGCGAGGGCGATTATGACTCGCTCGTCTCGCTTGAAGTCGTCACAGACTCTCTCATACGCTCGGTTGCCGGCACGGTGTTTACCGATGGCAAGCCGCGCATCGTCGACATCAAGGGCATCAAGGTCGATGCGGAATTTGGCTCTTCGATGATCTATGTGACGAATGAGGACAAGCCCGGCTTCATCGGACGCTTCGCCTCATTGTTGGGCAATGCGCAAGTCAACATCGCGACGTTTGCTTTGGGTCGTGACAATGAAGGCGGCTCTGCAATTGCGCTCGTTCAAATTGATGGTGCCGCGCCGCCGCATGTCTTGCAAGCCATCCAGCGCTTGCCGGGTGTGAAACAGGCCCGTGCTTTGGTGTTTTGAAGCGCTGACAGAGTAAGATCGAAAAAATTACGGCGGAGAAGAAATCGCTCCGCCGCGTTTCACTGTCTTATGCGCGAGGTGTTTCACGCCAATTTCATACGCGTCCATTGAGAGAGACTGTTGAAAAGGCCGCCCGTTTCGCCAAGTGTTTCTTCAATCATGGTTGAGGCGGTTGCCGCACCGGGCGGAAGCCAGGCCTCCGTTTCGCCTTTGCTGTTTACAAATTCAGCGTGATGCTTATGCGCGAGATGACGCATGCGTTCATTGTGGCTCAGACATGTCATAGCTAGTCGCATGATGCCTCGATTGCGTGCCGCAGCTATAATGCGCGCCATTAACGCATCGCCTAACCCATGATCTTGATAGTCTCGTTCTACCGAAAATGCGACCTCCGCGGCCATCGGCCATTCGCCGAAAAGTAAGCGCAACTCACCGACACCAATCAAGCGATCTTGATCGAATGCGCCGAAGAGCAACGTGTCCATGCGCAAAGATGTATCGACGTGAGCATCGATAAATGTATCCGAGACACCGCCGCCGAAGCGGGCATGGCGCGAGTCAATGTCAAGCCTTTTGAGGTGAGCGCGATAGGCATCCATATCGGTCGGCCAAAGCCGCCTGATGGTCGAGGCGGGGTTTTGCTCAACACCAGGGCCCGATGTCGAATCACCGTGGTTAACTGCAGCCATTTTCATAATGTTGCAGTGCAATATAATCATGGCAAGTGTATGACGAGCACGAAGCTATGCGTTTTCTGCGCAAATATTAGGCTCGGGATCGTGAGCCTAGCCGTAATAATCGGGAACGAGCCGCTGGGCTGACATAGGCGGACGGATATAGGGCTCTTTCGGGACCTTTTTGGGCGGCAGGGTCAGTGGCGCGAAGGGCTCGCGCGAATAGGGAATGAGGCTTAGAAAATGCCGGATGCAATTCAATCGTGCCTTCTGTTTGTCGTCGGCATCTACGACATACCACGGGGAAAGTTCTGTATCGGTCGCTGCAAACATTCGATCTTTCGCGCGTGAATACTCATCCCAGAGATCGCGCGCTTTGATGTCCATCGGGCTCAATTTCCATTGCTTCAATGGATTGCTCGCGCGTTCCTGTAATCGCCTTTCTTGTTCGTCATCACTCACTGAGAACCAGAATTTAACAAGATGAATCCCCGAGCGAATGAGCAACGCTTCAAACTCAGGACAATCTTTAAGAAATGCCTCGTATTCATCACTCGTGCAAAAGCCCATGACCTTTTCAACACCTGCGCGATTATACCATGAGCGATCAAAGAGAACGATTTCACCAGCCGCAGGAAGATGTGTAACATAACGTTGAAAATACCATTGTGATTTTTCTTTTTCTGTCGGCACTCCCAATGCGGCAATACGACAAAAGCGAGGATTGAGAGGCTCAGCGATCCGTTTAATCACGCCCCCTTTGCCTGCAGCGTCACGCCCTTCGAAGAGAACGACGATGCGCGCGCCCGTCTTTTGGGCCCATTGCTGCAAATGAATAAGTTCGAGATCAAGCGCTTCAAGTTCATGCGCGTAATGTTTAGAGGAAAGTCCTGTCATGCTGTCATTGTTATGATGTTTCTTGTTGTTATGCTTTGACATGATTGAGGGCCTTCTGTCCTTATTGATGGCTTTAAGCCGAGCCGATGCTTATGGCTGCCCCAGATTATCGGCAGGGATTATGAGAGTCGATCAAGGTTTTTGTGGAATCGCGTCTCGATAAATCGGTTTGAGCTGTTTTTTGAAGCTAAACAAAAAGATCGCCATCTATGCTTAAACCGTGCTACCCCGCGCGCTATGAATGAGAGTGATGACGCCCTTCCGGATCAAGACAGCGATTTCCTGTCCTTTACCGTTGAAGAGGAAAAAAGGGGCGAGCGGCTTGATCGCTTTCTTGCGGCTGCCATTCCGGAAGTGTCGCGCACACGCCTCAAAGCCTTGATCCTTGAGGGGCAGGTTAAGCTCGATGGCGCGGCGGTCGATGATCCGGGACAAAAGCTTCGTGTCGGGTCGTCCTTGACGATCCGACTTCCTGAAGCCGAGCCGGCTGAACCGCTGCCTGAAAACATCCCTCTCGAGATTGTCTATGAGGACGAGGATCTGATCGTCATCGATAAGCCTGCAGGCCTTGTTGTTCATCCGGCCTCGGGTCATCAGACGGGTACACTTGTGAACGCGCTTCTCGCGCATTGTGGTGCAAGCCTTTCGGGTATTGGGGGTGTCAAACGCCCCGGCATTGTCCATCGTCTTGATAAGGATACTTCGGGCCTCTTGGTTGTGGCCAAGAATGATCGCGCCCATCAGGGGCTTGCAGCTCAATTTGCCGATCATGGTCGGACGGGGCCCTTGGTCCGGACGTATTCGGCGCTTATTTGGGGTGTGCCGGACCGAAAGAGCGGCACTGTGGATGCACCTCTTGATCGCTCGTCCACCCATCGCGACCGCATGGCTGTGGTGAAGCCCGGGCGCGGTCGTGAGGCGATCACCCATTTCTCGATCGAAGCGCGCTTTGCGGCCGAGAATGGTGCACCGGTGGCCTCCCTTGTGGCCTGTCAGCTCGAAACAGGCCGAACTCACCAGATTCGTGTCCATATGACCCATATCGGGCATCCTTTGATTGGCGACCCTGTTTATGGAACGGGCTTCAAGACGAAATCCGGCCTTCTGGGTGAACGGGCGAAAGCGGCCGTTGAAAATTTTTCGCGGCAAGCGCTTCATGCAAGGGAACTCGGCTTTGCCCATCCGCGTTCCGGTCAAGAGCTTTTGTTTGAAAGTCCTTTGCCGGCCGATTTTGAGGTCTTGATTGCGGAACTAGGATCGCCGCTTGCATAACAGCAAACAATTGGGCGCGATTGCCCCCTTTTTGCCATTGTTTCTTGCGCTATATAGAGATGTCCGGTTGGCGTAACGCAACCGCTTTCAGGTCTGCCGCGTAAATTGGGGACCTTTCACGGAGGATGTCATGGCGTCTTCGAGCCTGCCCTTACTTGCCGCTGATGGCGGC
>CAWUMH010000014.1:0-22512 GCA_963923565.1 uncultured Alphaproteobacteria bacterium | reverse complement strand
CACGATCCCTCCAAGACCGTTGGCCAAGCGGTGAAAGACTCTGCTGGTAAGGTCGGCGGCCCCGTTGAACTTACCGGCTTCGTGCGCTACGCGCTCGGCGAAGGGATCGAGAAGCAAGAAAGTGATTTTGCCGCAGAAGTGGCGGCAGCCTCCGGTGTAAAAGCCTGAGGACATCAAAGATAAAAGCGGCGCTTCGGCGCCGCTTTTTTTATGATGCGCGAGAGAATCGGGAGAGTGGCTCATGTCGAAGATTAAACGCGTCCTCGTTAAATTGTCCGGCGAGGCTTTGATCGCCCCCGATGGCTATTGGCTCAACCCAGCAACGCTCTCGCGCCTTGCGGCCGATCTCGCGGCTGCATCGCAATCGGGCTATGAGATCGCGGTCGTTATCGGCGGCGGGAATATCATTCGTGGCGCTAAAGTAGGTGCTGCCGGATGGATTGATCGTGCGACCGCTGACTCGATGGGCATGCTCGCAACAATTATGAATTCAATCGCGCTTGAAGGCGCTATCGAAGCGCAAGGCGCGTCCGCTCGCACATTGTCTGCTGTCGCGGTGCCCACAATTTGCGAAACCTATGCACGCCAGCTTGCATCGCATCTGATTTCAAAAAAGCGGATTGTTGTGCTCGCGGGTGGAACGGGCAGCCCCTTCTTCACAACAGATACGGCGGCCGTTTTGCGAGCAGTCGAATTGAAGTGCGACGCTGTGTTGAAGGCGACGCAGGTTGACGGCGTCTATACGGCGGATCCGAATAAAGATCCGACCGCCACGCGCTTTGATACGTTGACCCATGACGAGGCCATTTCCCGCGATCTGAAGATTATGGATACCGCCGCCTTCGCGCTTGCCCGAGAAAATCGGTTAAATATCCTCGTCGGATCGGCGCATCGGGAAGGGGCGATTACAGCGATCTTGCGTGGTGAAGCCAAATCGACTTTGGTGACACCTTAAGAGATCTACCGCCTTGAATGCCCGTCCGCTAAAGCGTAATCAGCAGCGGTTCACCTCGTAAATACGGAAACCGGTTCCATGAGTGCCACTTTTAACCTTGATGACATCAAACGCCGTATGCAGGCCTCGATTGCGTCCTATAAGCATGATCTCGGTGGGTTGCGCACGGGTCGTGCGTCGGCGAGCCTCCTCGATCCCATTCAGGTGGATGCCTATGGTTCGTTGATGCCCTTGAACCAAGTGGCAACGGTTACGGTTCCCGAGCCTCGTATGTTGTCGGTTCAAGTCTGGGATAAGAGCATGGCACTTGCCGTTGATAAGGCCATTCGGGAATCGAGCCTTGGCCTTAATCCCCAAACGGAAGGTCAGATAATCCGCATCCGCATCCCCGAGCTTAATGAACAACGCCGTAAGGAAATGGTCAAAGTGGCTCATAAATATGCCGAAGAGACCCGCGTCGCCGTCCGTCACATTCGTCGTGACGGTCTCGATCTTTTGAAAAAGCTCGAGAAGGATGGCAAAATGAGCGAGGATGATGCCGCTCGTCATTCTGAGCAAGTCCAAAAGGCCACGGACCAATCTGTGACTGAAATTGATCAGATTTTGGCAGCCAAAGAAAAAGAAATCATGCAGGTTTGAGGGAGTACCCCTTTTTCGGCCACAATGTTTGAAAATGACATTGCTCTTAAATTGAGGCTCTCGCGCGGTTTTTCATGACGTCTCTTATACCCGACCTAATTCCTCAGCATGTTGCTATCATTATGGATGGTAATGGCCGCTGGGCGTCTCAACGGGGGTTACCACGTTTTGAGGGGCATCGTCGGGGCGTCGAAGCGCTTAGAAAAACAATTCGTGCGGCTGAAGAGCTCGGTATTCGCTATCTCACTGTGTATAGTTTTTCGTCTGAAAACTGGAAACGCCCGGCAGCGGAAGTGAGCGATTTGATGGGCTTACTTCGACGGTTTATTCGCAATGATCTCGCGGAGCTTCATTCACGCAATATTCGGGTGCGCGTCATCGGTGTGAAAGAGGGTTTGGCGCCTGACATCGTTGCTCTTCTTGATGAGTCTGAGCAGCTGACCAGACATAATACGGGCCTAACCTTTGTTGTTGCCTTCAACTATGGCGCTCGTCGGGAGATTGCCGAAGCGGCACGGTTGATTGCCCAAGCGGCAAAAGCGGGCGAGATTGATGTTGAGGCAATAGATGAAAAACTTGTTTCAAATTATTTGAATACAGTTGGAATTCCCGATCCCGAACTCGTCATACGGACCTCGGGTGAGCAACGCCTTTCGAATTTCCTGTTATGGCAGGCTTCATATTCTGAGTTTGTATTTACGTCTGGTCATTGGCCGGACTTTGGTGGTGATGCGCTTATTGAGGCACTTCAAACCTATCAGTCACGTGATCGCCGTTTTGGCGGAATAAGTTCTGCAATGGGCGGTGTCCGATGAGTGGTGTGGGCCATCGGCCAGAGCCCGAGGGCCCGGCTCAACGTCCGCAGGGGAAATCCGAGCTTGCCGCTCGCGTGTTCTCCTCTTTGGCCCTTGCGGGCCTTGCATTAGTCAGCGCTTGGTATGGGGGACTTGCCCTCATTATCGTGTGGTCGGTGGCGGCGATCGCTGTTCTACGGGAATGGCTAAAGCTGATTGGCATATCTGGCCACTCACTTACCGCCTTTTGGTTTTTTGGCGCAGTGAGTATCCTGTTTTCTGCCTTTTCGGATACGCTTTTCGGTCTCGAAAATTACGCGATGCTTTGGCCTGCAGTTATTGCGGCACTTGTATTGGGCTGCACCGCACGACTGCAGAAGCAATCTTTTGTTTGGACCGCCGCTGGCCCGCTTTATGCGGCAATCGTTGTGCTTGCGCCGATTTGGCTCAGGGACCGCGAACCTGACGGATTGGTCGCGCTCCTTTGGCTGTTCGTCGTCGTTTGGATTTCCGATATCGGCGCCTATTTTGTGGGCCGCCGGATTGGCGGACCTAAATTATGGCCTGCAATTAGTCCAAAAAAGACATGGTCCGGCTTGTTCGGCGGGCTCGTTTTGGGAACCGTTTTAGCGTCCGGTTTCGTTATCCTCGATCGTATGGTCGTTGGTCCGATTTTTATCGGAGGGATTGGCCTTTTTATCCTTACACTCGGAACGTCTCTGGTCTCCGAGCTTGGTGACCTTTTTGAATCGGCAATGAAGCGTCATTTTGGTGCCAAAGATTCGGGTCAGATTATTCCGGGGCATGGGGGAATTATGGATCGGCTCGATTCATTTGTCGCAGCTGGGCTTTTCGCCGTCATTGCCCTCGATCTCTTTGGTTTTTGAGGCTTTTTCCCCAAGTCCTTCATTGTTCTTGCCGCATCTTCGCCTTATTGATCGCACATCCCGAGCATCGCGACTGAGTCCCGTGACTCTCCACTACTGCACCTAAAGGAAAACTGATGTCCGTCTCCGAACTTCCCGTTTTGATCGGTGGCGGTTTCGTGACCTATGTGATCCCGTTTCTCTTTGTGCTCACCTTGGTTGTGTTCTTTCATGAGCTTGGCCATTTTCTCGTCGGCCGTTGGTGCGGCGTAAAGGTTGAAGCTTTTTCGATTGGTTTTGGCCCTGAGCTGCTGGGCTGGACGGACCGCTCCGGCACCCGCTGGCGGATCGCACTTCTGCCACTTGGCGGCTATGTTCGTTTTCTGGGTGACTTAAATGCGGCAAGCGCTCCCGATCTTGCGGGCGTCTCGCAACTTACAGCTGCCGAACGCGTTATAAGTTTCCCGGCACAACCGGTTTGGAAGCGCTTTTTGATTGTCCTCGCCGGACCGGTAGCCAGTCTCTTGTTGGCGGTAATTATTTTTGCCGGTAGTGCCTACACGTCGGGACGCTATATTCTGCTGCCCAAGATCGCCTCGGTTGCGCCCGGAAGTGCGGCGGAGGAGGCCGGGTTTAAAGCTGGTGATTTAGTTTTGTCGGTCGATGGCGAGGCGATTGAGAGCTTCACTGATCTGCAACGGATCGTGACCATAAGGCCAGGCGTGACGCTCCAAATCAAGGTCGAGCGAGAAGGGACGGTGATAGACCTTAAGGCTGTTCCCCGACTTGAGGAACGTGACTCTTTTGTCGGCAAAAAGCGGGTTGGTGTGTTGGGGCTTTCGGCCTCCCGCGATGCCACAACCGTGGTCTACAAGGACGAAACATTGGGGGGCGCCGTGCAATTTGGCGTGATCGAGACGGTTAATGTGGTTTCGGGAAGCCTAACCTACCTTAAAAACATTATTGTCGGTCGCGCACCGCCCGATCAACTCTCGGGACCCGTTGGTATTGCGCGTATGTCGGGCGAAGCCGCAAAACTTGGGTTTTTGGCACTCCTGAGCATGGCGGGGCTGATATCGGCCTCAATCGGCTTTCTAAACCTTATGCCGATCCCGCTTCTCGATGGCGGTCATCTGGTTCTTTACATTATCGAAGCAGCGAGGGGACGTCCCTTGGCGGCCAACACGATCGAGACCGCGTTTAGGATTGGGCTGGCTTTCATTGTCGCTTTGACCCTTTTCACTTTGTTTCTGGATATCGGGCCGTTAGTTCATTGATAACTTTAACCTTTGACTAAGGCTGTTGGGAAAATTAGCCGGATTTTCCGGCAAAAATGCAGGTGGTCTGTTTGCAGTTGCGAGCAAACCGTCTAAAAGGAAAGAGACGGATTAGGATCGCGCTCACGTGCGAAAATAATCTTTTTTGACTGGGATTGGACCAGAATGACACTGATTAACGCGATCACTACTCTTATTCGTTCGGCAGGCCTTCGCATCGCACTTTTGGGCATAATGACCCTTGGGGCGGTTTCGGTTGCCCATGCTGAGACAGTTATCGTTGAGGGTAATGTCCGCGTCGATAAGACGACGATTCAATCCTATGTCACGGGTCAGCCGCTTGATGCGGCTAAGAAGGATCTTATGGCGACGGGGCTCTTCCAGAGCGTCGATATCGTCAAAAAGGGCGACCAGATCGTTGTCACTGTTAAAGAGAACAACATCATCAATCGTGTCGCGTTTGAGGGTACCAAGCGCCTGAAGAGCGAGATGTTTGAAGGCGAATTGCAATTGAAGCCGCGTGGCGCGTTCAGCCAAGCTGCGCTTGACGCCGACGTCGCGCGGATCAAGGAAATTTACGCGCGCGTGGGTCGCTCAAATGTCGAAGTAACGCCGCGCACGGTCCAGCTTGAGAATGGCAAAATTGACGTAGTGTTCAAGGTCGACGAGGGCTCGAAAACCGGCGTTAAGACGATTGATTTCGTTGGTAACAATTCATTCTCAGCGGGTCGTCTGCGCGATGAAATGCAGACGACGCAAAGCAACTTCCTGTCTTGGATCAAGACCACCGACGTCTATGACCCTGATCGCCTTGCAGCCGATGCTGAGTTGATCCGGCGGTTTTATCTTCGTCATGGTTATGCGGATATGCGCGTTCTCGACACGAAGGTTGATTACGATCAGGCAGCCGGTGGTTACAAGGTTGTCATCTCCATCGACGAAGGCAAGCAATACAAAGTGGGAGAGATCTCAGTTGAGTCGAAGATCGCTCAGATTGACTCTGCGACTTTAAAGTCTCGCGTTCAGCTCGCTAAGGGTGATGTTTACAACGCGGATCTCGTTGAAAAATCAATTCTTGGGATTACGACCGAGGTCGCTTCGCGCGGCTATGCGTTCTCGCAAGTGCGCCCACGCGGAGATCGCGATGCGGCAACGAACACGATCACACTTTCATTTGTCGTTGAAGAAGGACCGCGCGTTTATATCGAGCGCATCAATGTTCGCGGTAATACGCGTACACGTGATTATGTGGTGCGTCGTGAATTCGATATTGGCGAGGGTGACGCTTACAACAAGGTTATCATTGACCGTACCGAGCGTCGTCTAAAGAATTTAGGTTTCTTCAAGTCCGTTCGTATTTCGAATGAGCCTGGCTCAACGCCTGATCGCGTCATCATCAATGTTGATGTCGAAGATCAGTCAACGGGCCAATTCTCCGTTGGTGGTGGTTATTCAACGACTGAGGGTGTTCTTGCGGAAGTGGGTATTCAGGAATCAAACCTCCAAGGTCGCGGGCAATTCGCAAAATTGCGTGGTTCAACAGGTCAGTGGTCAAAGGGCGTGGAATTGAATTTCACTGAGCCTTATTTCCTTGAACGGCGTATGCAGGGCGGTTTCGATATCTATTCGAAGGAAAGTGACAATAGCCGCTTTGCTTATTATTCAAACATGAAAACGGGTGCTACTTTGCGCCTCGGTCTTCCGCTGACCGAGGAGTTCACTGTAATTGGTCGTTACTCGCTTTATAATAATAGAATTCGAGTGACGGATTCGGCGAATGTGTCGTCTGCAATTTCTGCGTCAGAAGGTCAGAATTTGACGTCCGCAGTCGGCTATACGCTCGAGTATAACACCCTCGACAACACCATTAATCCTCGTAACGGCGCGCTTTCGAATCTGAAACAGGATGTCGCTGGTCTTGGCGGTGACTCTCGTTATCTTAAGACGACAACGGATGTGAAATATTATCGTGAGTTGAACGATACGTTCGTTGGGATGATCCGCGGTCAAGCCGGCTATATTTTTGGTTCAGATCTCCGGGTTATCGACAACTTCTTCTTAGGGCCAGATCTCGTGCGCGGCTTTGCCTTGTCAGGTATTGGCCCACGCGATGGTGGTAGTGGTGATTCCGGTCGTAACGGTCTAGGCGGCACGACCTATTGGGGGACATCGGCAGAAGTCACTTTCCCCCTCTTTGGTCTGCCGCGTGAAGCAGGCATCAAGGGTGCGTTCTATGCCGATGCTGGTTCGGTGTTCGGTTATTCTTCGCCCGCAAGCTTGACGATTGTTGGTAATGATCAATCTGTCAGAACATCAGTCGGTACCGGACTTCTATGGTCTTCGCCGATCGGGCCAATTCGGCTTGATTTTGCTGTGCCGGTTACGAAGAATGATTACGATCAGGTTCAGAATTTCCGCTTTACCGCAGGTTCGGTGTTCTAAGGTTCGTGTGTCTAAGCGGGCCATTGCCCTTGCTCCGCTGAACAGGGTCTAACGTGCCGGAATTTTTTCGTTCTTCACCAAAAAGCGTCGCGGATCTCGCGGCGCTTCTTTCATTAAATCTTCCTAACGGCATCGATAGCTCTCGTGTGTTGAGTGGCGTTGCTGCGCTTGATCGCGCCGGACCGGATGATGCGGCATTCCTTGAAAACACGCTTTACAAAGATGCGCTCTCTCACACGAAGGCGGGTGTTGTTCTTATTGCGGCCGACTTTGCATCGCTTGTACCGCATGGCACTATCGCACTTGTTGTGCCCCATCCGCATAGTGCCTTTGCACATGTTGCTTCAGCGCTTTATCCTACTGCCGTTCATCCCGGTTTGATCTTTGGTTATAATGGTATTTCACCGGGGGCGTCGGTTCATCCAGAAGCGCGCCTTGAACAGGGCGTAGCGATTGATCCCGGTGTTGTTATTGGGCCCGGCGCGGAAGTAGGTAGCGGCACGACGATTGCTGCTAATTCAGTTATAGGCCCGCAAGTGCGTATCGGTCGCAACTGTCATATCGGTTCGAATGTAACAATCCTCTCTTCATTAATTGGCAATGATGTCATTATTCATTCAGGAACATCGATCGGCCAAGATGGATTTGGTTTTGCGATTGGTCGACAAGGTCACACGAAGGTCCCGCAAATTGGTCGGGTGATCATTCAAGACCATGTTGAACTTGGTGCGAATGTTGCAATTGATCGCGGCGGAATTCGTGACACGATTATCGGCGAGGGTTCGAAGCTCGATAATATGGTCCATATCGCGCATAATGTTGTGATGGGTCGTCATTGTTTGATTGCCGGACAAGTAGGCATTGCCGGAAGTAGTGAGATCGGTGATTTTGTTGTCATGGGCGGGCAAGTTGGGATTACTGGCCATGTGCAAATTGGTTCAGGAACGCAAATTGCGGGTGGTAGTGCGGTGATTTCGAGCTTAGCAGCGGGATCAAAAGTGGGTGGCTATCCAGCGCGGCCGATCAAGACTTGGTTTCGCGAAGTCGCAGTGATGGCTCGTCTTGCTCGCTCCACGCGCGGTGGTCGTCGTTCAGAGCCTTCAGAAAATGAGCCCGAGAGCTAAATAGAATTAAGGAGTTACACAGCATGACGGACGGAGCAAAAAAGGAATTGGGAACCGCAGATATTCTGCGCATTCTTGAATTATTGCCGCATCGTTATCCGTTCTTGCTCGTTGATAAGATTATCGAAATGAACGGTGATGAGTCATGCATCGGTATTAAAAATGTCACCTTCAACGAGCCGCAGTTTAATGGCCATTTTCCTGGTCGTCCGGTAATGCCCGGCGTCATGCTGATTGAAGGTATGGCGCAAACGGCAGGTGCTCTTTGTGTCGCGTCTAAAGGCGATAAAGCGCCGAAGATCGTTTATTTCATGACGATTGATAATGCGAAGTTTAGAAAGCCCGTAGGCCCGGGCGATGTTGTTGAATATCACCTTACAAAGAAGAAACAGCGCGCGAATATGTGGTGGTTTAGAGGCGAAGCAAAAGTTGATGGACAGATCGCTTGTGAAGCCGAAATCAGCGCGATGCTGGTCAACTGAGGTTTGTAAAAAAATGTCAGTTGAAACAAAAATTCATGCGCTCGCTGTCGTCGATCCCGCAGCCAAATTAGGTGTTGGCGTAAAAGTTGGTCCTTTTTGTACCATTGGCCCGCAGGTTGAGCTGGGTGACAATTCAGAATTGATCAGCCATGTTGCCCTTGCGGGTAAAACAAAAATAGGCGCGGGTGCGCGCATTTTTCCTTTCGCTTCGATCGGACATATTCCGCAAGATCTAAAGTTTAAGGGTGAAGACTCGGTGCTCGAGATCGGATCGAATTGTTTGATCCGTGAAGGTGTAACGATGAATCCGGGCACGGAAGGGGGCGGCCTTGTTACACGTGTGGGTGACAATTCTACCTTCCTTGCAAGCTCTCACGTCGCTCATGATTGCCACGTTGGTAATCACGTCATCTTCTCGAATAATGTGATGCTCGCGGGGCATTGTCATGTTGGTGACTATGCCATTCTTGGCGGCGGTGCTGCAGTTCATCAATTTTGTCGAATTGGTGCTCATGCATTCATCGGTGGATTGTCGGGCGTAGAGAATGATGTGATCCCCTATGGAATTGCACTCGGTAATCGCGCGCATTTGGCCGGTTTAAATATGGTCGGCTTGAAACGGCGCGGCTTCTCACGCGAAGCAATCCAAGATATTCGCCGTGCTTATCGTTTGCTGTTTGCCGAAGAAGGTACGTTGCAAGAACGCATCGAAGATGTTGCCGGTGATTTTGCAGCTGATCCGATCGTTTCTGAAATAATTGAATTTCTTCGTGCTGCCGGTAACCGCTCGATTTGCACGCCACGCGATACAAAGGAAGGATGAACAGTGTCGGCGACATCCGACATTGCCATCATAGCTGGAAGCGGCGCCTTTCCTTTTGAAATTGCTCATTCGTTGAAAGAGAACGGTCCATCCCCGTTTATTATTTGTTTGCGGGGTTTTGTGGGCCGCGATGAGGCGTTGCATGATTTTGACCACGCCTTTGCGGATATGCTTGATCCGCAAAAAATATTATCCTTGCTCCACGATAAAAAGATCAAGCGCGTTATCCTTGCCGGTGGTGTATCAAGACCTGGCCCCATGGCATTGTTGTCTATTTATAGTTTTTTTCGTAATCGCGATGAATTGAAACGCATAGTGAGTGGCGGAGACGATCGCATCTTGCGAGGCGTCATCCGGTTGCTTGAAGAAAACAATTTTTCAGTGATCGGTGTCAACGAAGCCGCACCCAAGCTTTTAGCCATTGAAGGACTACTGGGTTCAATCAATGAGCCTCCCACTTCAAACGCCGATATCGACATGGCGCTTTCATGTCTTCGTATGATTAGTCCTTACGATATAGGGCAGGGCGTCGTGGTTGCACAGGGTCGCGTTCTGGCGATTGAGGGGCCGGAAGGCACTGATGCGATGCTTGATCGTGTGCGGATCATGCAGAAAAATCGACGCGTCATTCTTGAGGAAAACACAGCGATCCTTGTGAAAGCATCGAAGCACGGGCAAGATCATCGTGTTGATTTACCCGCTATTGGTCCTCGAACAATCAAGAATGCAAAAGCTGCAGGGCTCGCTGGTATTGCCATCGCTGCAGGTGAAGTGATTATTGTTAATCGTAACGATACGATCAAAGACGCTGATCGCGCAGGACTTTTTATTAAGGGTGTGCGTTTGTCATGAGCAACATGCGCCCGCGGCTAAAGATTGGCATCGTCGTCGGCGAAGTCTCTGGCGATGCCTTGGGAGCAAAACTCATCCCCGCGCTTCATGCGCGGTTTCCGTCATATGATATTGAATTTATCGGAACAGCGGGACCGCTGCTTCAAAAACAGGGCATGTGGTCTTTCTTCCCGCTTGCTGATATTGCGGTGATGGGTATCGTTCCGGTAATCAAAAGATTACCCTCACTGATGCGTCGCATTCGTGAAACGGCGGATCGTTTGATTACCGCTAAAATCGATTGCCTCATCATTATTGATAGTCCTGACTTCACGCATCGTGTGGCACGTAAAGTGAAGGCCGCTCTGCCCAACATTCCGATTATCAATTATGTCAGTCCTTCGGTGTGGGCTTGGCGTCCGGGCCGCGCGAAAGACATGCGCTCCTATATCGACCATGTTTTAGCTCTGTTACCCTTCGAGCCAGTCGCGCATCAAAGGCTAGGCGGGCCGCCTTGCACTTACGTTGGCCATCCTTTGATTGAACGCAAAAATCTTTTCCAACCGTCAGCTGATGAGGAAGCACGGCGCGCCAGTGAACCGCCGATCTTATTGGTTCTTCCTGGCAGTCGTCGTTCGGAGATCACACGTTTGATGCCGATATTCGGCGAAACGCTTGCCCGCATCAAAAATGCTCATGCAAGAGATTTTGATTTCGTTCTTCCTGCTGTTGACCATCTGCGTGATGAGATTGAATCGGCCGCGCGTGTTTGGCCTGTGAAGCCGCGCATCATTCACGGTGAGGCTGCGAAATATCATGCGTTTCGAAAGGCCTATGCTGCACTTGCAGCATCAGGAACCGTGACACTTGAGTTGGCACTTGCCCATGTGCCGATGGCCGTTGGATATCGCGTAGGGGCCATCGAAGGACAGATACGGCATTTTGTAAACGTTTCTTCTGTCGTGCTTGCCAATCTTATCATTGGCGAGAATGTTGTTCCGGAACGTATTCAAGGCGCCTGTAACCCGGCCCAATTATCGGCTGATCTCTTGCCGCTCTTACACGATACAGAAGCGCGTCGCCGGCAGTTAAGAGGCTTTGATCGACTTGATCACTTGATGGCAATTGAAGAGGGTAGTCCGAGCGTTAAAGCAGCGGATGTGATCGCCCGTTACATTGCGTGAAATATTTTATATTCAACTCTAGTTATTAGAGCATACGACAATAAAAAAGCGCCCCGTGTTTTCACACGAGGCGCTCAAGCTGTAACCCCTATTAGCGCATATTAGCGGGAACGTAATCGCGGCGCGTATTGCCCGTATAGAGCTGGCGCGGACGACCGATCTTCTGACCCGGATCTTCAATCATTTCTTTCCACTGCGCGATCCAACCGACCGTCCGTGCAAGCGCGAAGAGTGCTGTGAACATGGAGGTCGGGAAGCCCATCGCCTTCAGTGTGATGCCCGAATAAAAATCGACATTCGGATAAAGCTTCTTCTCGATGAAATACTCATCATGAAGCGCAATGCGTTCGAGCTCAATCGCGATGTCGAGTAGCGGATCGTCTTTAATGCCCAACTCATTCAATACCTCATGAGCCGTCTTCTGCATGATCTTCGCGCGCGGATCATAGTTTTTATACACGCGATGGCCAAAGCCCATCAAACGGAAGGAATCGTTCTTGTCTTTCGCGCGGGCAATGTAATGCGGAATGCGTTCGACAGAACCAATTTCCTGAAGCATTTTGAGAGCCGCCTCGTTCGCACCACCATGGGCAGGGCCCCACAAACACGCCACGCCAGCAGCGATACAAGCGAAAGGATTGGCACCTGACGAACCGGCCAAACGCACAGTTGACGTTGACGCGTTCTGCTCATGATCAGCATGAAGAATGAAAATGCGATCTAGCGCGCGTGAGAGCACTTTATTGACCTTGTACTCTTCGCACGGCACCGCAAAGCACATGCGCAAGAAGTTCGATGTGTAGTCGAGTTCATTCTGCGGATAAACGAAAGGCTGGCCGATTGAATATTTGTAAGCCATTGCCGCAAGGGTGGGGAATTTCGCGATCATGCGCATAGAAGCAATCATGCGCTGGTTCTCATCCGCAATATCAATCGAGTCATGATAGAAGGCGGAGAGCGCGCCAACCGAAGCCACCATAACCGACATGGGATGCGCGTCGCGGCGGAAGCCTTGGAAGAAGCGCATCATCTGCTCATGCACCATAGTGTGGCGCGTCACGCGATAATTGAAATCGGCGCGCTGAGCGGGTGTGGGCAATTCGCCATAGAGAAGAAGATAGCAGGTCTCGAGAAAATCACCGTGCTCGGCGAGTTGTTCGATGGGATAGCCGCGATAGAGCAACACACCTTCATCGCCATCGATATAGGTGATTTTCGACTCGCAGCTTGCCGTCGATGTGAAGCCCGGATCGTAGGTGAACATGCCGGTTTGGGCATAGAGCTTGCCGATATCGACAACGCTCGGACCAATGGTTCCGCCCTTTACGGGCATTTCAAGGGCTTTCTCGCCAACTTTGAGGGATACGGGCGTAGACATGGTCGACCTCTCTGGCCTTTTCTCGGGCGGTATCAGGGTTTCATCTCAATGACTGGGTTAACCCAGACGCGCGCAGGGGACAATCACGCTAAAGGCTAATCTCGCACTGCAACATTGCATGGCAATGACAGGGAAAAGTCAATTTCCCTGTGTCGGAATTCGCCCCTTAGGGGCAACAATCCTTTAAGCGTGCCAGACATTCCTCACGTCCTACAATTTCCATGACATCAAAAAGCGGGGGGGACGTCGCCCGGCCCGTTAAAGCGGCCCGAAGCGGTTGGGCGGCCTGGCCGAGCTTGATGCCCGTGGTTTCGGCAAAATTTCGAATGGCAGCCTCTGTAGAAGTGGCTGACCAATCGGGCAGCGCCTCAAGGAGGGGGATGAGAGCGGCAACCTTGTCACGGCCACCTTCAGCAAGAAGTGCCTCGGCTTTCGGTTCAAAATTGAGTGGCCGAGAAGCGTATAAAAAATATGCTGAATCAAACAGTTCCAGCAAAGTCTTTGCACGCTCTTTCAAGCCGGACATGGCCCTTAGAAGCTTCCCGCGCAATTCTGCAGCGATATGAACAGGCCAAGACCGCTCGGGTCCAACATCCGGCAGAATGGTTTCAATTGCCGCAAGCAAATCTTCGTCAGCGCTGGCGCGCATATAATGGCCATTGATGTGCTCAAGCTTTGCAAAGTCAAAACGGGCGGGCGACCGCCCGATGCTTTCGAGGCCGAAGGCCGCAATCATTTCTTCGGTCGAGAAAAACTCTTGGTCTCCATGGCTCCAACCGAGGCGCACAAGGTAATTGCGCATGGCGGCGGGCAAATAGCCCATCGCGCGATAGGCATCGACCCCGAGAGCGCCGTGACGCTTCGAGAGCTTTGATCCATCGGGTCCGTGGATCAGCGGAATATGGGACATCTCAGGCACATCCCAGCCTGCGGCCTGATAGATCTGTGTCTGGCGGGCTGCATTGGTCAGATGGTCATCGCCGCGAATAATATGGGTGACCCCCATGTCATGGTCATCAACAACAACGGCGAGCATGTAAGTCGGGTTTCCGTCCGAGCGGAGGAGCACGAGATCATCGAGATCCTTGTTCTGCCAGGTTACACGGCCCTGCACATGGTCATTGACGATGGTCTCGCCCGTTTGCGGTGCCTTGAGGCGAATGACAGGCTTGCGCCCTTCAGCGATGGCCTCGGCTTCAGCCTCCGTGCCATTTAAATCCCGCCAACGGCCGTCATAGCGCATCGGGCGACCTTCTGCGCGGGCGAGCTCGCGCATGGCTTCGAGCTCCTCCTGTGACGCGTAGCATTTATAGGCTTGGCCTTTGGCAAGAAGCTCATGGGCCACTTCGCGATGCCGGTCGGCGCGTGAGTACTGATAGATCACCTCATCGTCCCATGAGATGCCGAGCCACTTCAAACCATCAAGAATGGCGGTGATCGCAGCATCGGTTGAGCGCTCGCGATCCGTGTCTTCGATCCGGAGCAGCATTTTTCCCCCGTGGCGCTTGGCATAGAGCCAATTGAAGAGCGCGGTACGTCCGCCACCAATATGAAGAAAGCCGGTGGGCGAGGGCGCGAAACGGGTCACAACGGGACGGGTCATTGAAAGGTCCTGCACGATAAGCGTGTGGCGGAATGAATTGCTACTGGGCGTTTGTTCCGCCTCGGCGTGCGTGCTGTAGCATCCTTCGCCGCGAAGGTTAAGGCGGGGGCGCCTCACCATATCAGGAATTCGGTCGTGAAATTTCCCTTCGGCGCGCGGGGCGAGCGAGCCTATGCGGATACGCTTGTGGCGCAGGGTCACCCTTTGCGTGGCTTGTCATTGCGCGCCCGGCTCTCAGAGCTTTGGCCCGTATTGTCGATTTGGATTACGCGAGAGAATGACGCGCGGCGGCCTTTTTTATTTCTCGCGCCTGCCGCAATGGCCGGTGTGCTTTTGTATTTCATCGCTGATGAAGAGCCTTCACTTTACGCGCCGTTGGCTGCGTTGATTCCAGTTGCTCTCCTGATGCTTTATGGATTGCGGCGTCCGACGCGCGATCTTCTCTATTTTGGATTTATTCTGGCCGCTCTCTTTATCGGTTTTGCCGTTGCGACATGGCGCACGCAACGTGTTGATGCTCCTATCATCAATGACATCTCGATCGCGCCTTTGATTGGCAATGTTCAAACAATTGATATTCGCCCTGATGGCGCGCGTCTTGTGATTAGACCAATTGAGATTGCCGGTCAGCGTGCCTCGCTCCCCGAGACGATCCGCATGACGATGGCGAGTTTGCCGTTGTTTGAAGCGGGTGCGAAAATTCGTGCGACCGCGCGCCTCTTACCGCCACCCGGTCCCGTTCGCCCCGGCGGTTATGATTTCGCGCGTGATGCTTATTTTAACAGGGTAGGCGGTGTAGGTTCGCTCCTTGGGAGAGTTTCGATTTTATCAGCACGAGAGTCTGTTTCGTCGCGTTTTGATTTTGTTGCCATGATTGATCGCTTTCGCAATCATCTCGCCACACGTATTGCCAATGCAATCGGGGGACAAGCCGGCGCGGTCTCTGCCGCGCTGATTACTGGAAAGCGCGGAGCAATCTCAGAAGAAACCAATGAAGATCTTCGTGCGGCAGGGATTTATCATGTTGTATCGATATCGGGCCTACATATGGTTCTCGTTGCGGGAATGATTTTCTTTATCGTGCGCTTTTGTCTTGTGCTCATTCCCGGATTAGCACTGCGTTATAAAGTTAAATCATGGGCAGCGGCGGCGGCAATCATGGGTGCCATCGCTTATGATATTTTTGCAGGATCGGAAGTCGCAACAGAGCGCTCCCTCTTTATGACCCTTGCTTTATTTGGCGCGATACTGGTGGGACGACCCGCGCTCTCAATGCGTAATCTGGTTATTGCCGCGCTTATCATCATCGCGATGGAGCCGGAAAGTATTTTAGGCCCAAGTTTCCAAATGTCGTTTGCCGCAGTTGCGGCCTTGATTGCGGCTTTTGAAAAAATTCCCTCCGCCTCAACGCAAAGGGCTCAAAAAACGCAGCAGGAAAATGAACGAAAGACGGCAATCAATCGGACAATTATTGATCGTGCAGGGATTGGGCTTCTTCGTCATGTAAAAGCGATAATTCTCACAACCTGTCTTGCCGAAATCGCAACCGCGCCCTTCGCCCTTTATCATTTTCAACGTTTTCAACCTTTAGGCCTTATTGGCAATATGTTCACAATCCCGCTTGTCGAGATGGTGGCGATGCCTGCCGGATTTATTGGGCTATTGGCTTTGCCCTTTGGCCTTGATGCACCAGTATGGCAGTTTATGGGTAATGGCGTCGGCGCGATGTTGGCTCTATCGCGTTATGTGAGCGACTTACCTTATGCGTCAATTGTTGTGTCAGCGATCTCGCCATCATCCTTACTCTTTGTCAGTGCCGGGATGATCTGGATTTATTTGTGGTCAACGCCTCTCAGATGGTTTGGTCTTTTGCCTGTTGTTATTGGATGTCTGCTCGCAACCGGAACAGCACACCCTGATTTTTACATCGCGCGCGATGGGGCGTCACTTGCTGCACGGGGAAGCGATGGTCGATTGCATGTAATGGGGCGAGGCCTCACTGATTTTACTGTGGCGCAATGGCTCTCAGCCGACGCTGATCCACGACCAAGCGATGATCCGTCTTTGAAACAAGGCGCATTCTGCACATCATCGGGATGTGTGATGACAAATACCAAGAATGAAAAAATTGTTCTCGGACTAGCGCGTGATGAACTCGATGAGGACTGTAAAATAGCATCGATTTTGATCACGCCCTATGACGCGCCTCAAGCCTGCTCAAAGGCACTAGTGATTGATCGTGATGTGGTTGATCGTTATGGCGCGGTGGCGCTTTATCGCAATGAGAGCGCTAAAGACGGAAAATCGAATGCTAACACTTACCGCATTGAGGGCGCGCGCGATCCGGCTAAAAATCGGCCTTGGATGCGTAGTGCTCTAAAAGGCATGCAAACGACCGATATAGCGAAAGATCCACCACCCCGAACGCCGCCTGATCCGGAAGCCGAAGCCCTCACACCGCGTTAACGAGACGAATTTAATCCGTCGATGCTCATCAATAACGCCGCATTAAACTTACAAGCTTGCCTTGAATCCGCACGCGGTCAGGGCCGAGCACACGAGTTTCATAGGCCGGATTGGCAGCTTCCAGCGCGATAGATGAGCCGCGTTTGCGAAGACGCTTCAAAGTCGCTTCTTCATCATCAATCAAAGCGACAATAATATCGCCAGTATTCGCTGAATCCTGTTTCTTGATGATGACCGTATCGCCATCATGAATACCGGCGTCGATCATCGAGTCTCCGCGTACTTCAAGCGCGTAATGATCACCCGTGCCAAGCATATCTGGCGGCATACCAATCGTATGTGATCGCGATTGGATCGCTTCAATCGGCGTACCGGCCGCGATACGACCCATGACCGGAATGGAAATAAAAGGCGGGGCATCATTGGCAGGTGCCGGCCGTACACGACCCAAATCACCTTCAATGACACTGGGATTAAATTTCCCGCGCGGCGCATGATTGGGTACGGCCATTTCGGGAATTTTGATCACTTCAATCGCACGGGCGCGATTGGCAAGACGGCGAATAAAGCCACGCTCTTCAAGAGCGGTGATCAGGCGGTGAATGCCGGATTTGGACCTGAGATCGAGCGCCTCTTTCATTTCGTCGAAGGAGGGGGGCACCCCTTCGGCAGCCAAGCGGTCTTGGATGAAGCGCAGAAGTTCAATCTGTTTGCGGGTCAGCATGGGGCAGCTCTCTCCGAATCATTTCCGCCTGATCATTCGCGTAAAAACGGAAACAAAAGATGAACATGGATAACCGTTCTTGATATGTTCCGCAAGAGGTAAATAGCCAAGTGAGAATTTTTTTGAACGGTCTAAAGCCGAATGATCCGGCAGAGGCTGCCCGCAGGCTCTGCGGGAGCAAAGGGTTTACGGATCACGAGCGCGCCCGCTTCCGCCATAACGCGGATCATCGAGGAGTCTTGCAATTCATAGGGGGTAGCCGTTGGCAGGCCATCATGCGGGGTCGTTAGAGCGGCACGTAAATAGTCCTGCCTTTTATCATTAGCGCGAACAGCAACGCCGAGGCGCGCGGGTTCTGAAGGATCGCGCGCGGCATCAGGATCACCTTGCATCGCGCGAATAAGCGGCACGAGAAACAACCGCGCGCAGACATAAGAGGACACGGGATTACCGGGCAAACCCAAAATCGCCATCGGCCCAAGCTTGCCATGGATCAAAGGTTTGCCGGGCCGCATCGCGATCCGCCAGAATCCAAGCTCCATGCCTCTACGGGCAAGGACTGATTGTACAAGATCGTGATCGCCCACACTCGCGCCGCCAAGGGTTACGAGTATATCGGCGCCTTCGCTCTCAGCGGCGATGATGCCGCGTTCAAGCGACAAGAAACTGTCACCCGCTATGCCGAGTTGAAGCGCTTCACCACCGGCTAATTCAACGAGTGCCGCGGCGGTGAGATGATTGCTCGCAACGATTTGATCAGGGGAGGCCGCATGGCCGGGTTCCACGAGTTCATCGCCTGTTGCGAGAATAGCGACTTTCGGTTTGCGCGATACTTTGAGGTGTCCATGGCCCATCGCGGCGGCAAGAGCGAGGGAACGCGCGTTCAAACGCTCACCTTGTTTTATAAGCGCATCACCCGCTTTGAAATCGAGTCCCACGCTCCGCACATGGCGACCAATTGTTTCGATGTCTTCGACAATCACATTGTCGCCGTCGCGCCGCGCATATTCTTGCAAGAGGATGGTGTCAGCGCCTTTCGGCACAGGCGCGCCAGTAAAGATGCGCACCGCTTCCCCAGATTTTAGCTCATGATGATATCCATGGCCGGCAGCGCTTTCGCCTACAACTTTTAACTGCGCACCCTTTTGTTGGATCTCTGCGCCTTTAACCGCATAGCCATCCATAGCGGACGCATTGAAGGGCGGTTGCGTGCGTTTTGACTGAATCGGCGCAGAAAGGGTTCGCCCATAAGCGTGAGAAACAGAAATCTCTTCAGCTTGCAAAGCGCGTGCGGAAGCGAGAACGCGTTTTAAAGCCTCTTCGACGCTGATGAGCGACATGATCTACTCCGCGCGATAGGTCCCGCTTTTGCCGCCTGATTTTTCAACAAGCCGAATGGCTTCGATCTTCATGCCGCGATCAGCAGCTTTGACCATGTCATAAATAGTAAGGCACGCTACCGACACCGCTGTCAGCGCTTCCATTTCAACGCCCGTTTGCCCAGAGAGTTTCACAGTGGCGCGCACGCGAATGCCGGGTAGCTCCTCATCGGGTTCAAGATCAATCGCGATTTTGGAAATCAACAAAGGATGGCAGAGCGGAATAAGTTCATGCGTCTTCTTTGCCGCCATAATACCGGCAATACGCGCCGCACCCAACACATCGCCTTTCTTCGCATTGCCTTCACGAATGAGACGCAGCGTTTCCGGCAACATCACAATTTGACCTTCAGCAATCGCAATCCGGTCAGTAATTGCCTTTTCGGAGACATCGACCATTGCCGCCTCACCCTTCTCATCAAGATGAGTGAGCTTGCTCATGATTTGTCTCCAAAGAGGAGTGTGTGGGTTGCGGCTTCAACATCACTTTGCCGCATGAGGCTTTCGCCAACGAGAAGCGTGCGTATGCTTGCCATCTCAAGTCGTTTAACATCGGCATAAGTGAAGATACCACTTTCACCGACAATGATACGGTCTTTGGGAATAAGCGGCGCGAGTGTTTCCGAAACCGAGAGCGACACATCAAATGTACGAAGATCGCGATTATTGATACCGACCAGTTTGGTATTCAATGGCAGCGCGCGCTCAAGCTCATCACGATTATGAATTTCAACGAGCACATCCATGCCGAGATCATGCGCTGCTTGAGTGAGGTCACGCGCGGTCGCATCATCAACGCCAGCCATAATCACGAGAATGCAATCAGCACCCCAGGCGCGTGCTTCATAGACTTGATAGACATCATAGAGGAAATCTTTGCGCAGTGCGGGAAGGGCGGTAACGGACCGTGCCTTAGTCAAAAATTCAGGGGCACCTTGAAATGAAGGCCCATCAGTCAAAACGGAAAGACATGACGCGCCACCCTTTTCATAAGCACGCGCCAATGAGGGCGGATCAAAATCGGCGCGGATCAATCCCTTCGACGGACTCGCTTTTTTAATTTCGGCGATGAGTGCAGGCCGATCACTCGCAAGATGCGCTTCAATGGCGCGGGCAAATCCGCGGGGTGCGTCTTGCGCGTGAACCTGTTTCTTCAAGACGTCAAAGGGAACACGAGCTTTTGCGTCCTCGATTTCAACGCGCTTATAAACTTCGATTTTTTTTAAAATATCGGCCATGGGACTTTACGCGTTCGAGGCTTTAACGAGGCGCGCAAGCGTCTCTTTCGTCTTGCCTTGATCAAGAGCAGCCAGTGCCTGAGTGACACCCTCACGGATATTGGACGCCTTTTCTGCGATCACCAGCGCGGCACCGGCATTCATAGCGGCAATATCACGATATGCCGAGGCTTGCCCTTCAAGGACATTCATCAGTGCTTTCGCGTTATGGGCGGCATCGCCCCCTTTAAGGTCATCCGGCTTCGCGCGTTTCAAGCCGGCATCTTCCGGCGTGAGGATAAAGGACTTGAATAAACCATGTTTTGCTTCGACAATTTTTGTCTCAGTCGTCGTTGTGATCTCGTCGAGACCATCAGCGCCATGGGCGGCCCAGACAAATTCAGTCCCGAGTGATGTGAGCGTCTTTGCAAGGGGTTCAAGCCATTGGTCCGAATAAACCCCAAGCAATTGGCGTTTCACGCCTGCGGGATTAGAGAGCGGCCCTAAGAGATTGAAAATCGTGCGCGTGCCAAGTTCAACACGCACGGGACCTACATGACGCATCGCAGCGTGATGGGTGGGGGCAAACATAAAACCGACATGAGCTTCTTTTAAACACCGCTCAACGCCCGCAGGGTCAAGACCAACCTTAACACCCAGCGCAGTCAAAATATCGGCGGCGCCTGATTTTGAAGACAAGGCGCGGTTACCATGCTTAGCGACAGGCACACCACAACTCGCAACAATTAAGGCAGCCAGAGTTGAAACATTATAGCTGCCCGAATTATCACCACCTGTGCCCACAATATCGATGGCATTTGCGGGTGCATTTACACGCAGCATTTTTGCGCGCATCGCGCTCACCGCCCCGATGATTTCATCAACCGTTTCGCCGCGCACACGCAGCGCCATGAGAAACGCACCAATTTGCGCTGGTGTTGCTTCGCCAGAAAGCATTTGGTCAAATGCGCGCTCGGCATCAGAACGCGAGAGCGATACGCCCTTTGCGAGTTCAGCGATAAGTGGTTTCATCGCCTCCATGGTCAGCCCTTCTTCCGTCCTGATTTTTCATTCCAAGCTGCTGCGAGCTCAAGAAAATTTTTCAAGATGGCATGACCAAATTCCGATGAAATACTTTCAGGATGAAATTGCACGCCATGGACAGGAAATTTTTTATGTGAAAGGCCCATAATCAGGCCGTCCTTCGTTTCGGCGACAACGTCGAGCACATCTGGACATGTATCACGATCCACGATCAGGGAGTGATAGCGAGTCGCTTTAAAGGAATTGTTGATGCCGCGAAAAATCGTTTTGCCTTGATGATGGATTTCAGAAATCTTCCCATGCATGGGCAAAGGTGCGCGCACCACATCGCCGCCAAAAGCCTGCCCCATCGCCTGCATACCCAAACAAACACCGAAGATGGGGATTTTATTTCCGGCCTTCTTTAAAACATCGAGGCAGATACCGGCCTCATTGGGTGTGCAAGGTCCGGGTGACAAGACGATAGCATCAGGTTCCGACGCGATAAGCGCCTCCGTTGTAATTTCATCGTTACGCACAACTGTAACGTCCGCACCGAGGCGACCGAGATCGTGAAAAAGATTGAAGGTGAAACTATCGTAATTATCGATAAGCGTAACGCGGGTCATGATCACTGCCCCCGCTTAGCGCCGGATGCAAAACGCACCGCTTCGTCCGCCGCGCGGAAAAGCGCTTTTGATTTTGCGATACATTCTTGCTGCTCGGACTTGGGGTTTGAATCGTAAACAATTCCCGCGCCTGCTTGCACATGCATCTTGCCGTCCTTGACTATTGCCGTGCGCAGAACGATGCAGGTATCCATCTCGCCATTGGCGCCAAAATAGCCGATGCAGCCGCCATAGGGTCCACGCTTTTCACGCTCGAGCTCATCGATGATTTGCATGGCGCGGATCTTGGGCGCGCCTGATACTGTGCCTGCAGGGAAACCTGCAGCGAGAGCATCGATCACATCATTTTTTTCGTCGAGTGCACCTTCGACATTCGAAACAATATGCATCACATGGCTATAATGTTCGAGGAAGAAGGAACCAGTTACTTCAACGGTACCGGTCTTTGCAACGCGACCAACATCATTGCGACCGAGATCGAGCAGCATGAGATGTTCGGCGCATTCCTTCTCATCGGCAAGCAATTCCTGACCGAGCGCGCGATCTTCGGCTTCCGTTTTGCCGCGAGGACGTGTTCCGGCAATCGGACGGATCGTCACTTTACCTTGTCTCACACGCACAAGAATTTCAGGCGATGAACAGACAATTTGGAAGCCGTCAAAATCGAGATAGCTCA
>CAWUMH010000013.1:0-23463 GCA_963923565.1 uncultured Alphaproteobacteria bacterium | reverse complement strand
TGTCGCCTGAAGGCTTTGATCGTGTAATTAAGCTCGCTGACAAGAACAATGTCGTTCTCGTTCCTTTCGACAACGTTCTCGATACCGACAAGGTCATGATGGTCAACGAAGACCAGAAGGCTCTCGGTACAATGTCAGCCGACTGGATCATCAAGCAGCTCGGCAAAAAAGAAGGCAAGATCCTCGAAGTGCGTGGCTTGCCAGGCAACTCGGTTGACCGTGACCGCCATGTTGGTTTCCGTGAAGTGATGGAAGCATCAGGCAACAAGTTCCAGATCGTCGAAGTTGTCGGCAACTGGGATGACGGCACCTCGCAGAAAGTGACGGCCGATGCGATCGCAGTGCATGGCAAATTCGACGCCGTGTTCCAGCAGGGTGGCACGACAGGTACAGTTCGCGCCATGATGGATGCGAAACACCCCTTCGTTCCGATTGCTGGTGAAGGCGAAAACGGCTACCGCAAGCTCGTTGCTGAACATGCGAAAGACGGTTTGAAGGGGCTTTCTTATGGTCAGTCACCTGGTCTCGTGGCGATCTCGATGAAAGCTGCAATCTCGGCGCTCAAGGGCAATGTGATGCCGCAGCTGATTTCGGTTCCGATTCCGGTTGAAGATTACACAACGTTGAAAGACGGCGTGAATTACTGGTCGAACCTGACCGACAACTTCTTCACGGCGAATGCGTTCCCTGCCTGCGGCGTGAACATCTCGGCAACCGAGATCATGGCGAAGGACGAGGCGAACTCGAACTGATCTAATATCGATCGGGCCGGATTTTTCTCGCGAGGAATCCGGCCCCCTTTTCCTTGAACTTTATGAACGCGATATTTGAATCATGAGTCATTCTTCATCCGACGATTTCCTTGTTATGAAAGGAATATCGAAGCGATATGGCGGCGTTCATGCGCTCCAAGACGTGAATTTCAAATGCGCGCGTGGGAAGATCCACGCGGTTCTCGGTGAGAATGGCGCAGGAAAATCAACGCTTATCAAAATCATTTCTGGTGTCGTACAGCCTGATCAAGGTATTATGACCATCGAAGGGAAGCCGGCGCTTTATACGTCTCCCTCAGCCGCGAATGATGCAGGGATCGTCTGTATCTTCCAAGAATTATCCTTGATGCCCGATTTGACGGTGGCCGATAATATTTCAATCGCCAATCCGCCGCGTAAATACGGGTTTATCGACCAAGCTGCGCAAATTCAACGCGCGGAAGAATTACTCGCTGAAATCGGCTGTGAAGATGTGGATCCGCGTTTACGCATTCGCGATCTTCCTTTGTCGCGTCGGCAAATGATTGAAATTGCCAAAGCACTCGGCAAGCGGCCTAAAGTTCTTATCCTTGACGAAGCAACCTCGGCATTGACGAGTGGCGATGTCGAAAAAGTTTATGCGATGCTGGCGCGACTGAAAGCCGAAGGCGTCGCCATTCTCTATATTTCGCATCGTATGCACGAGATTGAAGCCTTGGCCGATGATGCGAGCGTGTTCCGCAATGGCCGTCATATCGAGAGCTTTGCCAAGGGCGCAAAATCGAATGATGAGATCGTTCAGCTTATGATCGGTCGTGAGATTTCAGCTCATTTTCCGCCAAAACCTGCAGCGCGTGCGACAAAGCCCTTACTCGAGATCAAAAATCTTTCTTGGGAAAATCGTTTGCACAATGTTTCCCTTTCTGTTGGTCGCGGTGAAATTGTCGGTCTCGGTGGCCTTGATGGTCAGGGGCAAAAAGAATTGCTCCTCTCGCTCTTTGGTGTTTTGAAGCGCGTGAGCGGTGACGTTGTCATTGATGGCAAGCCTCATAAGCTCACGTCGCCGCGTGAAGCCAAAGCCGCCTCGCCGAGCATCGCGCTTGTGCCTGAAGATCGAAAGACCGAAGGCTTGATGCTGCCAATGTCCATTGCTGAGAACCTCGTCATTGCTTCGCTTGACGATTTGTCGTCCGGCCCCTTTGTCGATGATGCTAAAGTGTCGGACGCGGTCAAGTCGGCCATCGCCCGATTGCAAATCAAGATCGGGTCCTCGGATGATGCCGTCTCGACGCTCTCGGGCGGCAACCAACAAAAGGTTGTGATCGCTAAATGGTTGATGACCAAACCGGGCATTATTCTTTTAAATGATCCAACGCGCGGTATTGATGTGGGTACCAAGCAGGAAATCTATCGACTTCTGCGTGAGCTGGCTGATGAAGGCGCGGCGATCCTGTTCTATTCAACGGATTATGATGAGTTGATCGGATCCTGCGATCGTGTGGCCATTCTGTATGACGGCCGTGTTGTGAGCGAGCTTGAAGGTGATCGCATCACTGAGAAAAATATCATTGCAGCGTCGCTGAATATCTCCGCTGCAGGTCATTCAGCCGGACACGAGAGGGCTCACCATGGATAACGCACGCGCCTCTGGTTCCACGATTTGGTTTAGACAAAATACCGGCTTTGCCGTCATCGTTGTTTTGTTTTTTGTTGTTTACGCGCTTTATCATCTTGCGCATCCCAAGGGCTTTTCCTCGCAGGTCTTCATTCAGAATTCGAACGAAGTGTTTGCGTTGGCAATGGTTGCCATGGCCCAAACCGTCCCCGTTTTAATGGGCGGTCTTGATCTGTCCGTCGGCGCAGTCATGACTCTTGTCGACTGCCTTGCAAGTCATCTTCTCGAAGGAAGTGGCTGGAGTCTGTTCTGGGGCATTGTGGCCTGTCTAATGGCAGGCACGGCTGCGGGGCTCTTAAACGGCATCATCGTTGTGTATGGACGCATTCAACCGATCATCGCCACATTGGCAACGGGCGCGATTTACATCGGTCTCGCTCTCTTTTTGCGCCCGATCCCTGGTGGCAAAATCAATGAAGACCTCAATTGGTCGATGACAAATTCGCTTGCTGATGCAGCGGAAACGATTGGTGTGTTCGATGATGGAAAAGCCGCGTGGTTTGCACCTTTTGCCGGGCTGCCGACTGCGTTTCTACTTCTCGTCATTGTCGCGATTATCATTTGGGTTCCCTTCCGGCGCTCGGTCACAGGTCGAACAGTGTATGCAATTGGGTCGGCAGAAGGCGCTGCCTATATGTCCGGCTTGAACATTAATCGTGCCAAGCTCGCAGCCTTCACTATGGCCGGCTTGTTCTCTGGCATTGGCGGTATCTTCATGGCGATACAAACATCGTCGGGGAATGCCGATATGCCGATGGCCGGATCTTATACCTTGTCCTCAATCGCGTCTGTTGTGATTGGCGGCACGTCATTGCTCGGCGGATCGGGTAGCGCGATCGGATCGATTTTCGGTACGCTGATCTTGCGTGTGATTTCGTTCAATTTCCGTATCTTCGACATCCCGCCTCTGTTGCAACCCTTGTTTGAAGGCATCGTTTTGCTCGCAGCCGTCAGCCTTGGCGCGCTTTCAATCCTGCGCGTTAAAAACCAATTGGAGTTGTTCCGGTGAGCACGTCGTCTTCCACAAAGAGTCGCTTCGAACTCACACGCGATGACAAACCGATTGCGATTGCCGCACTCTTCATTGTTGTCATTTTAATTGCGGGTACAATTTACACGCTCTCGCGTTACGGCACGATGCCGCTGTTAACGTCGACTTATTTGATCCAGCAACTTCAGATTGGCTCCTATCTCGGCATTATCGCCGCCGGCATGATGCTTGTGATTCTGATTTCACAAATTGATTTGTCGGTGCCTTGGACGTTGGCAGCGGGCGCGATGATGGCAACGGCGGTTGGCGGCCCTTGGGCTTTACCAATGGCCTTGGCGGTTGGCTTGATTGTTGGCGTGGTCAATGGGTTCGGCGTCGCCGTGCTTCGCATTCCCTCGATGATTTTTACGCTTGGCGTGAATGCCGTGATGCGTGGCTTGATGGTCGCTCAAACCGGCGGTTTTGCGCCGCAGACAAAAGCGACAGATCTCATGCGCTTTCTCGCAGCCGAGAGAAGCTTCGGTATACCGCATGCAATCTTTGTATGGGTTTTAATCTCCATCGGCATGGTCATCTTGCTGAAAAAGACAGCCTTTGGCCGTTCGATTTATGCCATCGGTAATAAGGAGGCGGCGGCCTATTTGTCAGGAGTGCCGACCAAGCGTGTCTTGTTCATCGCGTTTATTCTCTGCAGCACGCTGTCGAGTTTTGCGGGCTTGTTGCTCGCCGGATATTCTACCAAAGCCTATCAGGGCATGGGTGATGCCTATGTGCTTCCTGCCATTGCGGCGGTTGTGATCGGCGGTACAAATATTTTGGGTGGCCGTGGCCGCTATCTCGGCACGATTGTCGGCGTTATCTTGATTGTGCTGTTGAACAGCGTCTTGTCGATCATGGAAATGGCCGAGGCGGGCCGTCAGATCATCTATGGCGTGGTGATCATTGCGATGCTGCTCGTCTATGGGCGGGGAGAAAAGGCGACGTCCTGATAAGGCACTTCGTATCGTAACGATACGAAACCAAATTTATTGCCGTCAGGATTTCGCCCGTGAAAAATGGGGGAGGAAATCATGACGGCGACGCTTTTCAAAAATATTCGTATCTTTGATGCCATCAATGACGAAGCCTATCCGGGCGAAGTGCTCGTCGAAGGCAATCGCATTGCCGAGGTGGCCTGTGCGCCAGGACAAATTGCGTCAAACCGCGCGAGTGAGATTATTGATGGTCAGGGCCAGTTCTTAATGCCCGGCATGGTCGAAGGTCATTGCCATTTATCCTTCGTCAATCCGTCGCGTAATCAGGACCTTGGTGAAATACCTCCAGAAGAACATTTGCTCATGACCTGTCGCGCAGCGACCTTTCTGCTCGATCACGGATTTACCAGCGCCTATTCTGCCGCCTCTTCAAAAATGCGCCTCGATGTTGTTGTGAAGAGCGAGATTGAAGCCGGCTACTTAGCCGGTCCGCGCTATAAGGCGGCTGGTCCGGAAATTACGACGACAGGTGGCTTAGGGGATGAACGCAAGCAGCATATGCATGCTGAGAGCTTCGGCATGATTGCCGATGGTGTTGATGAAATCATTCGCGCCGTCAGACTCTGCTGCCGCGAGAATGTTGATAATATAAAGTTTAATGTGTCAGGCGATGAGTTTGTTGGGCATGCCCGCGCTGAAATTGTTTCTATGCGCGAAGAAGAATTGCGCGTTGGCGTTGAAGTTGCCCATGACTTTGGAAAAAAGGTCGCGTGTCATAGTCGTGCGGCTGAATCCGTCAAACGCGCGGTCAGAGCCGGTGTTGATTGCATCTATCATTGCGATTTTGCAGATGATGAAGCGCTCGACATGCTTGAAGCAGCCAAGCATCGTGTGATTGTTGGACCGGCTTTTGGTCTCGTTCATAATTCCGTTTTTGAAGGCGATGTGGTTGGGCTCACAAAAGAGGTTGCCGAGCGCATGGGCTTGCCGCGCAAGCTCGAATTTACAATTGCGACCTATGAGCAGATGCGTAAACGCGGCATGCGCGTTGTTGTGGGTGGCGATTATGGCTTCACCATCACGCCGATGGGACAAAATGCCCGTGACATTGGCCACTTTGTAAAATTCTTCGGTTACACGCCCGCTGAGGCGTTGAAATGCGCCACCGCTGTGGGCGGCGATCTGATGGGCCTTAAAGGCGAGCTTGGTGTTATTCGTGCCGGTGCGCTTGCTGATCTCTTGCTGGTCGATGGCGATCCTTTGAAAGATCAATCGGTTCTCGTTGGTCCGTCGCGTTTAACGATGATCATGAAAGACGGCAAGCTTCATAAAGATCCGCGCCCCGCTCTCGCAAAGCGCATACGCCCGGCCGCATGACCGATCGGATGAAAATCCTTGTGATCGGTGCAGGTGCTATGGGCTCGACCTATGGCGGGCTTCTGGCGCTTCAGGACCATCACATTCACATGGTGGATACGCGGCAAGAAGTTGTCGATGCGATTAGCAAACACGGCTTGAAGCTTGAGGGCGTGTGCGGAACGCATCAGATCGCAATACCTGTATCGCGGACAACGCCTAAAGGCTTTGATGCCGACTGCGCGATGATCTGGACTGATACGAATAATACACGCCATGCGGCAGAGGAGGCGGCCCTCGCGTTGTCGAAAAATGGTTATGCCGTAACGTTTCAAAACGGCATCGGCAATATCGAAATCCTGTGTGATGTTTTAGGCCAAGCGCGTGTCGTCGCCGGGTCGAGCATGTGTTCGGCGGCGTCTTCGGGGCCCGGACAAGCAGTTTTAACGCATCGGGGCAAGACATCGCTTGGCGAAATTGACGGCACTTTGAGTGATAGAGCGGCACGCTTGGCGGACACGTTGCGGGGTGCAAGTTTCGATGTTGATGTGAGAAGCGATATCCTTTCTCTCGTCTGGACCAAATTTGCGTTGAATTGCTCCATTAATGCGATCACGGCGGTGACGGGGTTGCGGATGGGCGAGCTCGCGCGTTTGCCGGCAACGGATTTGTTTCAAGATTTTGTCATGGATGAAATCTTTGCTGTTATCAAAGCAAGCGGCATCACATTGGCTGATCCTGATTTAAGAGCGACGGTCAAGAAACATACGGTTTCAAAATATAGTCGTCCCTCGATGTTGCAGGCCATTGATGCTGGAAAGCGCACGGAGATTGATGCACTCAATGGACAGATTGTCGAGCGCGGACGCGCGCTTGGAATTCCAACGCCCTATAATGAATCGCTTGTGATGCTTCTCAAAGGTGTGGAGCTCAAAGCAACGACTGCACGTGGCCGCACCGAAGAGGATTATCAACGCCTCGAGGCGGAAGCCGCATCAGAGCTTTTACAAAAAAGCGCAAACGCAAAGCCGTCGTAATGCGCTCATCAAGGAATGAGTTTCACCTTGACCTTTTTCTCGAGCGCGCGGACGAAATCGGGAATACCCAAACCGTTTTGAACTTTCGGCAACAACGCCGCTTCTGCCGCTTTGACACCTTCAAGGCGTTTAATCGTCTCGTTGATATGAGCATAAGGAACGATCACCACACCATCAATATCGCCAACAACAATATCACCGGGGCCGATAGCTACACCGCCACAGGTGATGGGCAAATTGATCGTGCCCGGCCCGTTACGAACAGGACTATTCGGTGTTACGCCCGCGGCAAAGCACGGCAGACCCATATCTTCAATGCCAACGAGATCACGCACGGCGCCGTCGGTCACAAAGCCAACCGCTCCGAGATTGCGCAACATGCCCAGCAGAAGATCGCCTGTGATTGCGGTCGCCATAAACTCGTCGGTCGCCGCAATTATCACATCGCCTTTTTTGATATGGGGCAGAGACATGAAGACCGCGAGATTGTCGGCAGGCCCCGCTGCAATTGGTACCGCAACACCGCAAAAAGACGATTGATGCGGAATGACGGGTTTGATGCGATGATCAAGCGCACCACGTCCGCCCATCGCATCGACAATGAAACCGGTAGGAATATCTTTGAACGCTGCCAGTTGTTTCTGTGTCGGCCGAGGGACTTTGGCCTTGCGGGTGATTAGCGGCGGATCTTCAATCATGACATATCTCTTTCCCTTTTACTTGCACAGAGATTAGACCATTCGTCCAAAAGCACCAGATCAAAAATCACCATTGATTAAAGACAGTATCGTATAGACTGCATTCAAAGAGTAAGGAGGCGAGGCAATGACATCATGGCAAAGACAGGCATTTAACATTTCACAAATGCGCCGCCTTGCACAATCAGCTCTGCCGAAGCCCGTATTTGATTTTGCCGATGGCGGTGCTGAGGACGAAAGAACGCTCGGTCGTAACGAGACAGATTTTTCCGATTATCGCTTCTTGCCTCAGCCACTGAGGGGCGCGGCGTCTATCGACCTCTCAACAAAAATATTTGGCACATCACTTTCGATGCCCCTTCTTTTGGGACCAACGGGGCTTGCGGGTTTGTTCTGGCCTGATGGCGAGCGTGCGACGGCGCGTGCAGCTGCACGTGCCGGAACAATCTATTGTTTGAGTCATGGCTCCGTCTGTCGCCTTGAGGATTTGAATGCGAATGATATGGGACCACGATGGATGCAGGTCTTTATCTATCGCGATCGGGGATTCACTTATGAATTGGCCGCACGCGCGGAAGCCGCAAATTATTCAGCGTTGATCCTCACCGTCGATAATCAATATCTCGGTCGTCGCGAACGCGATCTTGTCAACGGCTTTTCAATTCCGCCCCGCTTTGGGCCACTCGATCTTTTGGCCATGGCCGGAAAAATCGGGTGGATGCGGCGCATGATTCCTGAATTGCCGCGGATCACATTTGGTAATTACGTTCGTGCGGGCGAAGCCTCCGATATCAAAACGCTTGCGGGGCGCATGCAATCACTGCTCGATCCCGGCATGAGTTGGCGTGATGTTGATCAATTGCGTAAAGCCTGGAAGGGCCCTTTGATCATCAAAGGGTTGTTGCATCCCGATGATGCGCGTGAAGCAGTTAATCGTGGTGTTGATGGGATTATTGTGTCCAATCATGGCGGACGCCAATTGGATGATGCGATCTCCGGCATTGGCGCGCTCCCCTCAATGGTGCATGCGGTCGCGGGAAAAATTCCGGTGATGGTTGATGGCGGCTTCCGGCGCGGCTCTGACATCATCAAAGCGATCGCGCTGGGCGCTAAGGTTTGTCTCGTGGGCCGACCGCATTTGTGGGGTGTGTCAGTCGCGGGTGAGGCGGGTGTTTCCCATGTGCTCGAGCTCTATCGTCAAGAAATGACGCGCACGATGGGCCTCCTGGGTGCGACTTCGATCGGCGATCTCGGGCCCCATATGCTTGTTGCCCCTTCTCAGAACCGCTGAGATCGATAAAATTTGAGGAAATAAAAATCCCGACAAAACAGGATGAATAGACCTGCTTTGCCGGGACATGACGATCCAAAGACCGTTAAAAAATCAGATCGATTCTTTAACTTCCTTGGCGACGCGGAAGGCGACCTTCTTGCTCGCCTTGATCTTGATCGCTTCGCCGGTTGCAGGGTTACGGCCCATACGTGCCGCACGCTTGCGAACCTGAAGGATGCCGAGACCCGTCAAACGAATACGAGCGCCTTTCTTGAGGCCCTTAACAACTGCCGCAACGAATTCTTCGAAGATTTCGTTAGCCTGCTTCTTTGTGATGCCATGTGTTTCTGCAATGCCCGTGGCGATGTGACGGATGGTGATCACATCCACCTTAGCCTTCGTTGCTGCTGCCGCTTTCGTCGCCTTGGGGGCGGCTTTCGTAGCGGTTTTCTTTACTGCTTTTGCCATTGTCTTAACCCTGTTCGAATCATCGCTTCGAATGAGCGATGCGGGTTTGTAACGTAAAATCAGGCGTTTCGAAACGTTCTCTCGCATTCATGCGGATATCAAAATCGGTTTTCCCGTCTGATTTTGCCTTATTTTCAAGGGTTTTTTGCATTTTGAGTATTATACCCTTGTTATGATTGGTTTGAAACGTCGGCGCGAATCAACAAAAGAACGACTTTGATTCGGGCCGCTCGCGGTGAATAGGTGGTGCTTTTTGAGGCGTGCGAAGCGCCTCTGCCAGAGGCGTATTTTCGTTTTCGGGTAGCAATTCCCCCGGTGAAATGATGCCGCAGACCACTCTACACAGGGGGCCCTTGCATCGTGCAAAGCCCCGCGTAAAGGTCCTCTCATGATGACCTCAATTTTCGCCTCCGATTTTAAAGCGCGCCCTTTTTGGTGGGAGGCTTATGAGCCCCAGCCCTTGCCCGAGATCGATCTTCCGCGCGAGACGGAGGTTGTCATCATTGGCGCGGGATATGCGGGTCTCTCTGCGGCTTTAGAGCTACGCCGTAACGGCATTGAATGTTTGGTGCTTGATGCGGCAGAGCCCGGCTTTGGCGGATCAACCCGCAATGGCGGTATGGTGTCGGGCGGTGTGAATGTTGGCAAAGGCTATATCGCCAAAGCACTACCGGCAGAGGAAGCAGAGCCATTCTTGAATGATGCTGCTGAAGCGTTCGGCCATATCGAAGATCTGATTGCGCGTGAAAAAATTGACTGCGGGTGGACGAGGGCGGGATATTTTGTGGGCGCATGGAGTCGCGCGCATTTCGCGCCGATGCAGAAAAAGGTTGATCTTCTCAATCGTCATTCAAAGGCCGAAGCCTATCTCGTGCCAGAGGATAAACAGCGCGAAGAAATTGGTTCGGATTTTTATCGTGGTGGTCTTGTTGTGGGGCGCGCGGGACATCTTCATCCCGCTCTTTATTTCAAAGGTCTTCTTGAACTTGCGCAGCGCGCGCATGTTAACATCGCAACACGTACCCCCGTTAACCGTCTCATTCCGCGCGACGCATCTATTGATGTAGAGACGTCACGCGGCACTATTCGTGCGCGTGATGTGATCGTGGCAACCAATGGCTATACAGGTGATGCAACGCCTGCCTTCAAACGCCGTGTTGTGCCGATTGGGTCTTACATCATCGCGACTGAGGAATTGCCCGAAGATCTCGCAAAAGCCTTAAGTCCACGTAATCGTTCGATTGCGGATACCCAACGGCTTCTCTCATATTATCGCTTGTCGCCCAATGGACGACGGATGATTTTTGGCGGTCGTGCGAAGTTTTCGCCGACTGATCCGCAAGAGGCTGCGCCTGTTCTTTATAAAATGATGACAGATCGTTTCCCTGAATTGCGTGGCACGCGCATCACGCATGCCTGGACCGGCAATGTCGCTTTTACGGTTGATGAATTGCCTCATATGGGCAAATTGGAAAATGTCCATTATGCGCTGGGGTGCAATGGTTCGGGTGTCGCGATGATGTCTTATCTCGGACATCAGATTGCGCGTAAAGTGATCGGCCGTGTCAATCGCATTTGCGCCTTTGATAGGCCCACATTTCCGACCCATCCACTTTATCATGGTAAGCCGTGGTTCTTGCCTTATGTGGGCGGATATTTCAGAGTGAAAGACTGGCTTGATCGCCGCAAAGACCAGTGAAAATGCGGCATGAGACCGCGTGAATGTTCTTAAGAGGAGGAACCTGATGGCGCTGCGTATCGATCTTACCGAGACTATGTTCGGCGAGAAGGAGAGACATCTCCTGACCATGGGCGCTTTTCGCGTTTCGACCTTTCGCTATGACAGTGGTATTGCCGCTTTGCGTATTGCGAATGCGCGCGGTGAAATGATTGTTCTGCCGTTCAAAGGCCATCAGATTTGGCGCTGCGCTTTCGACGGGCGTGAACTCACGATGAAGTCGATGTTTGATGAGCCAGTAAACACGCGCTCTTATCTTGAAACCTATGGCGCCTTTTTTATCCATTGTGGATTGACGGGCATGGGCGCGCCAGGGCCGCAAGATCGCCATCCGCTTCATGGTGAATTGCCGAATGCGCCGTTCCAGACATCCTATATCGAATGTGATGAAGCGGCAAAGACATTGCGGATCGGCGGTACCTATCACTATACGGTTGCGTTTACGGTGAATTATCGCGCGACCTCAACCTATACACTTCATGAATCAGAAGCGCTTTTTGATGCGCGGCTTGACGTCGAAAATCTGATGCAGATACCGATGGATCTCATGTATCTCGCGCATGCGAATTTCAGACCTGTCGATGGCGGTGAATTGATTTATACGGCGAAGAAATCACCCGAGACCGTGCGTGTGCGCCAATCCATTCCGGGTCATATCACGCCAAAGCCCGGCTATCGTGAATTTATCAACGCGCTCGCGAAGGACCCCTCACTTCATCACGTTTTGAAGCCAGGTCAGGGTTATGATCCGGAGATCGTGTTCTATATCGATATGGAAGCGGATAAAGAGGGCTATGCGCATGCTCTCTTGAAGCGTCCCGACGGTGCTGCGGATTACATCCGCTATAAGCCCGCAGAAGCGCGCAGATGTGTACGCTGGATCAGCCGCACCGGCGATCAGGATGCGATCGGTATGGCTTTCCCTGCGACCGCAGAGCCCGAGGGCTATACGACTGAAAAAGCCAAAGGCAATATGGTGTCCGTTGCCCCGCATGGAACATGGTCTGTTGCCATGCGGCTCGGAAGTCTTTCAAGGATTGAAGCCGAGGCGCTTATCAAGGAAATTGCTTAGGGTTGTAGTTTTTCACGCCTTGGCAGCGTCTTCGGCTTGAAGGCTTGCGATCAATCCTCTACGGCTCTCGCAACAGAGGCTGCATACCTCACGCTAACGCCTATTCGGTAAGGAAGAGACAATGGAAGCGAAACTGGGCATTTCTCCGATCTCGTGGTGGAACGACGATCTTGTCGAATTGAGCGATGATGTTTCGCTGGAAGAATGTTTACGCCAGGCCGCAGAAGCAGGCTTCACCGGCATGGAAACCGGCCGTCGTTTTCCGCTTGATCCGAAAGAGCTTGGCACCATTCTATCGCGTTTCGGAATCTCTGTTTGCGGGGGATGGTTTTCAGGTCTTTTGGTCGATGGCGATATCGAGCGCGAGAAAGAGCGCATCGCTGCACAAATGACCTTGTTCAAAGCGATGAATGCGCCCTGCATTATCTATGGTGAGACAGCCCGCACTATTCAGGGTGATCGGTCAAAGCCTCTTTCAACCAAGCCGAAATTATCTGAAGACGAGATCAAGACCTATGCACGTAAAATGACCGCGTTTGGCGAATGGTGTGCCGATCAGGGTATGCCACTCTCTTACCATCATCATATGGGTGCTGTGATCGAGACGGAACATGAACTTGATCTCTTTATGAAATATTCGGGCGAAGGCATTCCGCTTCTTTATGATGCGGGGCATATGGCATTTGCGGGCGGTGATGTGTTGCGTGTTATCGACAAGCATCATAAACGCATCACTCATGTACACACCAAAGATGTGCGCATGGATGTGATCAATCATCTTGATCGCACAAGAGAGTCGTTCCTTGACGCGGTGATTAAAGGCGCCTTTACTGTGCCGGGTGACGGCTCGCTTGATTTCGAAGCGATTGTCAAAAAGCTCGCCTCCTATGGTTATGAAGGCTGGTTTGTTGTGGAAGCCGAACAGGATCCTGTGAAAGCGCCACCTTTGAAAATGGCCAAGATCGGACATAAAGAATTGCTGCGTGTGATGGCAGCTGCGGGCTATCAGGTTGTAGCGCATTGAGCGAAAGCTATCAGGAATGCTCGCGTTTTTCAGTTTTTTGAGCGGCTATGTTTTAAGCCAGTTTTTTCGTTCTTTTCTTGCGGTGATTGCGCCGGAGTTAGGCAAAGAGCTTGGTCTTGATCCGCAAGCTTTGGCCGCGCTGCAAACCGCGTGGATTCTGGGCTTCATCGTGATGCAATTTCCGGTGGGCTGGGCGCTTGATGCTTTGGGTCCTCGTCGCACAGTTCCTGTAACGATGGTGGCGGCGGTTATCGGCGCGCTTTTATTTGCTCAGGCTGAAAGCGGGTTCGTTCTTCAAATCGCGCTTGTGTTGATCGGGATTGGGTGCAGCGCGATTTATATGGGTGCGGTCTATGTTTTCGGCCGTATTTATCCGCCGCAACGCTTCGCGCTTTTATGCAGTTGGCTCATTGGTATTGGCTCTGCCGGTAATCTCATTGCGGCGTCGCCTCTGGCCTATGCGACGAGTCTCATTGGATGGCGCGGTGCCATGGTTGGCATGGCCGTGATCACGGCTCTTGTTGCGATCCTTCTCGCTTTCATCATTCGCAATCCCCCGCGTGTCACAACCGCGCGCGCGGTCGGTTTGATTGAGGGGCTTCGCACGATTTTTTCTCTTCGCGCTTTGTGGCCTCTTTTGCCTATTTCGACGATCAGTTATGCGGTGCTCATTGCTGAACGCGGCCTCTGGGCCGGCCCTTATCTGACCGACGTATTTGGGTTGGCACCGGTAGAGCGCGGAACGATTTTGTTGATCATGGCCGCGTCGATGTCCGCCGGCGCGTTGATCTACGGACCGCTTGATCGCGTCTTTGGCGGTTATAAATGGATTTCCGTCATCGGTACTTTGATTACGGCCGCGGGCTTTTTAGGTCTCGCGCTGTTTGAGCCCTCGCTTACACGCTCCGCTGTTCTTCTCTCGGTGCTTGGTGCGGCAGGCATGACCTATGGCGTGTTGATGGCGCATGGACGCGCTTTTGTGCCCGATCATCTTCTCGGGCGCGGCATTACCTTTCTCAATATTCTCTTCATTGGGGGCGCGGCGATCATCCAACCCATTTCAGGTGCGGTGATGAAACAGCTTTTGGAAGGCCCGCCGCAATTTGCCTATGCCGTTTTACATGGTGGTTTTGCGGTACTTCTTCTGCTCAGCCTCGTAATCTATCTTGTATCGAAAGACGTAAGGCGCGATCATCTTTAGAGTCTCTTGATGCCGTGTAAGGGGTAGGGCGATGACAAATGACCGGCGTTTTGCGGATACCGGCGCGGAGCCGCCTGATCAGGATTTGAAGACGCGTGTCGCCTGGCTCTATCACATGGAAGATCTTACACAGGAGGCAATAGCGGAACGCCTCGGTCTCACGCGTGTGCGCGTCGTTAAACTTCTTGCGCAATGCCGTCGCGATGGCACGGTACAAATTCGCGTTACCGGCAAACTCTCCGAATGCGCCGCGCTTGAACGTGACCTAGAGTCAAAGTTTTCGATTGGTGAAGCGATTGTAATCCCGACACCTGATGACGCTTCTAAAATATCGTCATTGATTGGACTACGCTTGGGCGCGCTAGTCGATACACTTGTTCATGACAAGATGACCGTCAGCATGGGATGGGGCGCAACCTTGCGCGCGAGTCTTGGCGCAATGACAGCACGTCCTTTGAAAGACTTCACCGTCGTGTCGTTGCTCGGCGGATTGACTCGCGCATCGGGTCTCAACCCGTCAGAGATGGCTTGGCGCTTTGCCGATCTCTTTGGCGGTGAATGCTATATGTTGGCAGCCCCCGTCTATGCGCCGGATGAAGAAACGCGCGCGGCACTCTTTGCGCATAAAGGTCTTGCCGAAGTCCTTGAACGCGCGCGGGGCGCTGATTTATCGATTGTCAGCGTAGGCGATTTTTCACCTGACTCCACAATCTTCCGCTATCACATGCTTGATAAGGCCGATCTTGAGGGTCTCACTAAAGCGGGCGCGGTGTGTGACCTTCTTTGTCATTTCATTGATCGCGACGGACAATTGGTTGATCATCCCGCAAATAAAAGGGCGATGGCGATAACGCCCAATGAATTGATCAAATCACCGCAACTGATTTTGGCCTCGGGCGGACCGCATAAAGTCGAGGGCATGGTGGCGATGATGAAAATCAGCAAGCCCGCTTATGTCGTCACCGATTCTGATACCGCGCGCGGGATGTTGGCGTCCAAGTAAAATCGAGTGATTTAAACGGCGACGATCTTACCCGGGTTCATGATGTTTTGCGGGTCAATCGCTTGCTTTATCGCACGCATCGTATCAAGCGTGGCGGCCGGGTGTTCTTTCAAAAGATATTTCATCTTCTCCTGACCGACACCATGCTCGCCGGTGCAGGTGCCTTCCATCGCCAAAGACCGCTCCACAAGGCGATGAAGAAACGCGCGGCATGTTTCCACTTCAGCTGCATCATCCATATTGCACAGCAGCGTCAAATGAAAATTACCGTCTCCGACATGGCCGACAATCGGCGCAATCAATCCTGTGGCCTGAACATCCTTTTGGGTTTCAACAACACATTCCGCGAGCCGCGAGATCGGCACGCAAACATCTGTCGCAATCACTTTGCATCCGGGGCGCAAGGAAAGCGCCGACCAATAGGCATCATGGCGCGCTTGCCAAAGCCGCGTGCGATCCTCGGGTTTCGTTGCCCATTCGAACGGACCGCCACCACATTCAGCGGCAATATCGCCGAAGCGTTCAGCCTGTTCCTTCACGCCTTGTTCGGTGCCGTGAAACTCCACAAACAGCATCGGCGTTTCAGGCAGAGTCAGTTTCGAATGGAGATTAAAGGCTTTCACCTGCCACTCATCTGCAAGTTCAATACGCGCGACCGGCAATCCCGATTGAATGGTGAGGATCGTGGCATCACACGCGGCTTTCACGCTTGGAAACGGACAAATCCCCGCGGAGATTGCTTCAGGGATTCCGGAGAGGCGGAGCGTGATTTCCGTGATGACACCCAATGTACCTTCCGCACCCACAAAAAGACGCGTGAGATCATAGCCCGCTGATGATTTTTTGGCGCGCCGCGCGGTCGTCATCACCTCGCCATTCGGCAGGACAACTTTGAGAGAGAGAACATTATCTTTCATCGTGCCATAGCGCACGGCATTCGTGCCTGACGCCCGCGTCGAGACCATGCCGCCCAAGGAGGCGTCAGCACCCGGATCGATGGGGAAGAAAAATCCTGAATCGCGTAACTGCTCATTGAGCGCTTTGCGGGTGATGCCGGGCTCAATCACGCAATCAAGATCCTCGGCATGAACGGCAAGAACACGGTTCATCTCGCGCGTATCAATCGATACGCCACCCCAAGGCGCGTTCACATGCCCTTCAAAAGATGTGCCCGCGCCGAAGGGAATGATCGGCACATTATGAGCGGCACAGAGTTTGACGATAGACGCCACCTCTTCAGTCGAATGCGGAAAGACCACGATATCGGGCGGCTGCGGCGCAACCCATGTTAGCGTGTTGGCATGGGTGCTGAGCACCCCCGGATTGGTGACTGCGCGATTGCCGAATTGCGCGGATAAAGTCTGGATCACCGTCTCGAGTGAAGCCTTGTCGGGGCGGGCGTGCAAAGGGCTGAGGGTCATGGGTGGCTTCGGCAATCTGTTGATGGTCAGGCGAAACAGGGTTTCACGCTTCGGACCCGCTTGCAAGACGGGCATCGCTCCGATTGAATAGGGTCAGCTGTCGATAAACAGCATAGGGACAAAAAGGGGATGGAAATGGCGTTTTCGGCAAATGACCGCGTGGCACTGGGAAAAAGCGGATTAAAAGTGACCCGCGTCTCCTTCGGCACGGCAGGGCTCGGCAATATGCCGGAAACTTTCGGGTTCGCTGTGAGCGACAAAGAGGCCGAGGAAACCTTGGCGGCTGTCTTCGCAAGTCCGATCAATTGTCTTGATACATCGCGCAATTATGGAATGGGTGAAGCAGAGCGCCGCATCGGCCGCGCCATTCGCGCGAATGGCGGATTGCCTAAAGATTTTGTTCTTGCCACCAAGCTCGACCGTGATTTCCAAACAAACAAATTTGATGCCTCACGCGCGCGACGTTCTCTCGAAGAGAGTCTTGAGACCTTGGGCATTGATCATATCCCTCTGCTTCATTTCCATGACCCTGAATATGCCTCGTCTCTTGATGATGTGACGTGCAAAGGCGGCGCGCTTGATGAGTTATTCAAGATGAAAAGCGAAGGCCTGTGTCAGGCAGTCGGTCTTGGCGCGGGGCGCACTGATATCATGATGGATCTCATCAAAGAGTATCCCTTCGATGTCGTGTTGACCCATAACCGCTACACGATTGTTAATCGTCACGCGGGACCATTGATCGATGCCTGCGCTGCGCGTGGCATCGCGGTGTTTAATGCCGCTCCTTATGCGAGCGGTGTGTTGGCACAAGGCAGTGCCACCTATAAGCGCTATGTCTATCAAGAAGCGACGGATGAGGTGCTCGCACCTGTGCGCGCGGTTGAAGCGGTGTGCGCTAAGCATGGCGTGCCGACCGGCGCGGTAGCGTTGCAATTCTCGATGCGCAATAAAAATCTCGCTTCGACGATTTGCGGCGTAACAAAGCCCGAATTTGTAAAGCAGACGATTGAATGGGCGTCTTATCCCATCCCCGATGCGGTATGGAATGAGTTGGCGTCTGTTGCCTTCTCAACCGATGATCCAGAAGCCACACGCACTTATGTGCTGGGCTGAGGAAGCCGATAAAAGAATTCGATTATAAAACCGGTTCAGGCGCGGGCTTATAAGGTCTGGCGCTTTCTGGCAAAACACGCTTTGCGAAATAAGTCGGATCTTGCAATTGCCGGATCACCGTCGGAATGATTTCACGATAGGCATCGAAAAAGCCTGAATAGGGCTTGGGACAATCGTTTTTCATTTCTTCATGGAGATCTGGAAGCCGATAATAAGGCACCATCGGGAACATGTGATGCTCGACGTGATAATTCATGTTGAGATAGATGAAGCGGCTGATTGGATTCATCAACACTGTGCGGCAATTCTGACGATGATCAAGCACATCTTCCGCAAGGCCGATATGTTGCGTGATACCGCAGAGCAATCCGTGCCAGCAGCCATACATGCGCGGCAAACCAATGATCATGAAGGGCAGGATCGACTGCATCCATAGAGCAGCAACCGTTGTCGCGAGGTAAATCGCAAACCAGATGCGTGCGACAAAGAACACTTTTTCATGTTCACTTGCGGGAATATAATCTTTCTCGCCGTCATCCAATTTGCCGAATGTGTAACGCACCATCTGCGACATCGCAGTTGGCACATCAATCAAACCAACAAAATTGATGAGCAGTTTAAATAGATCTGGCGGACGCATCGCGGCGATTTCGGGATCGCGTCCGACGATAATCGTATCGGTGTGATGACGGGAATGGCTCCAGCGCCACGTCACGGGATTACGCATGATCACGAAACACGCGATCTGATAAAAAAATTCATTCTTCCATTGTGTCTTGAATGCGGTACCGTGGCCGAACTCATGCCAACGGCTATCGCCGCCTGATCCGTAGAGAACACCATAGGCGAGGAAAAACGGAATCGACCACGGGTTGGGCCAGAGATAGGCGCCGAGCCCTGCGAAGATAATCATGAATCCGATCCAGAGAATCGTATCGCGCGTGGCAGGACCATCGGACCGCTGCATCAATTCTTTCATGCGCGCGCGCGGAATATCAGTTTTATACCATTCGGCATTAGCAAGACCGATATCAAGCGCCTGCCGGTTCAATGGTCCGGTGAGGCTGTAATCGCGCGGAAAGCGTTTCTCATGCGCGTCGGTTGTGCCGGCAAGGCTCATCCTTGATCTCCATCCCCAAAACGCGGGACCTTCAGAGCGCTTTGCGATCCGTCCCCTAATGGGAAAGATAGAACGGGATGATCCAAGGCTCAACCGGTTTCACGGCGGTGCTTTGCCGCGGTTCGGCGGCTTTTAGCGCTGGATTTCGCTCTTTTTATAGGCGGCTTTCTCAAGCCATGCCGGATTAAGCTCAACCCCCCAGCCAGGCGCGTCAGGGATGGTCGCTTTGCCATCTTCAATTTTATAAGGCTCGCCGAGGAAGAGATCATATTGCCAAGGATAGTAGTCCTCGCCCTCGATGGAAAATTCGAGATATTTTCCGGCATTCGGAATCGCACCCAACAGATGCATCGTGCACATGGTCACGAGAGATAGATTGGCCGCATGCGGTGTGATTTTGAATCCGCGTTCGGCGGCCATCGCGCAAATCCTCAACGTGCGCGTCAGTCCGCCGATATACATGATGTCTGGTTGAACGATATCAACTGCCTTCATATCCATCATCAGTTTGAAGGTTACATATTCGCAATCTTGTTCGCCGCCGGTGACATCGATCTCAAGTGCTTCTGTGACTTCTTGCGTTTGTTCATATTCCCAATAGGGGCAAGGTTCTTCAAAATGAGAAATGCCATTGTCAGCGAGAAGTTTGCCGACTTCGATTGCGCGTTTGGGTGAATAACAAGAATTGGCATCAACGAGTTTGGTAATACCCTCGCCGAGGGCCCTGCTAACAGTTGGCACAACCGCTTCCGTGCGGCCTGGCCATTCATCACGATCACGTCCGCATTCGCGACCGACGCGCCATTTGAACGCATCAAAGCCAAATTGATCGCGCAGTTTTACAAAACGTTTCGCTTCATCTTCTGGTGTAATGTCCCGCTTCATGGAAGACGCATAAGCACGTAATTTACCGGGTTTGCCGCCGATGAGTGAAACAACCGGCTTGCCTGCGCGTTTGCCCGCCATGTCCCAAAGCGCCGTATCAAGTCCTGTCATCGCCCGGCGTAAATAGGAGCCGGGATATTTATGCTCGCGCTCGCCGATGAGGTTTAACGTATCTTCGAAATCAAACGCATCGGTACCGAGCGCATGCGGTGCGATTTGGCGATGGAAGATGTCGCAGGTGATATCGGAATTATAGGTCGAGACTTGACCCCATCCGGTTGCTCCGGACTCGCTCGTGGCCTTCACAAAGCCGACAAATTCATTCGAAAATGTTTCGAGCTTAACGAGCTTGTCCATCAGTCGCGTCCTCAGTGTTTCAAAATCATATCGGCGGCACGCCAGCCCACCATGATTGCGGGGGCGTTTGTATTCGCCGAAGTAATATTCGGGAAAGATGACGCATCGACGACCCGCAAGCCTTCAACGCCATGCACACGCAATTCAGCATCAAGCACGCCGCCTTTATCTTCCGGTGCCATACGGCAGGTGCAGGAGGGATGATAGACCGAGCCTGAACGCTTGCGGAAATCGGAAAGGATTGACTCATCGCTTTCCTTCGACGGATCAAATTTCGGTGGTGCGGAGAGAAGGGCTTGCATCGTTGGCGTGTTCTGAACGCGACCAATCAAGCGCGCACCTTTTATGGCATCGTTGCGATCATGTTCGGTTGCGAGATAGTTGAACAGAATTTCCGGCTGTTTGAACGGATCAGGCGAGGCGAGTTTCACATGGCCGTGACTTGTCGGGCGGCAGGGATTGAAACTCAAAATAAAGCCGGGCCAAGGATCGGGCTCAGTGAGTTTTCTCTTGCCCGCATTCTCCGTCGAATAGCTTAGCGGATTAAAATAGAGTTGCATGTCAGGACGGGTTTGCGATGCAGACGAACGCACAATCCCGCCATATTGGTTGACGCTTAAGGACAAAGGTCCCGTGCGGGTCAAAACAAACTGAATTCCGGCAGCAATGCGTCCCGCCCATGTGCCGAGCACCGCATTCAAAGTAGGCTCTTTCGCGCGGTAATAATAATTGATGCCGACATGATCTTCGAGATGGGCGCCCACCGCATCATTGGCATGAATGATTTCAATGCCCTTATCGCGCAGCAACGCGCCCGGACCAATGCCGGAGAGTTGCAAGAGTTGCGGTGATTGAATGGCGCCCGCCGAGAGAATGACTTCACGCGTCGCGCGTATTTCGTGCATCACGTCGTCTTTGCGATAGGCCACACCGACGGCACGTTTGCCGTTAAAGAGAATTTTTGTCACATGCGCATGCGTGAGGATTGTTAGATTTTTTCTATGTTTGACCGGATGAAGAAACGCATCTGCTGATGAGCACCGCAATCCGTCCCGCGTATTGATAAGATAAGGCCCGAAGCCTTCATCGCCTTGTCCCGCTGTGCCGTCCGCAATCGGTAATCCCGCATCGCGCGCGGCGCCAATAAAGTGACGCTTCAAAGGATGATAATCATTTTGACGATCAGAAACGGTGAGTGGACCCTTGCCATCAACGCGACCATCTTTGCGCACATGCGTTTCAATCGCATCGAAGGCGGACTTTACATCATCCCATCCCCAACCCGGATTACCAGCATCGCGCCAATCGTCGAAGTCGCCTTTCGCACCGCGACAATAGACCATCGCATTGATGGAGCTTGAGCCGCCGATCACTTTGCCGCGTGGGACATAGATGTCGCGATTATTAAGACCGGGATCTTTCTCGCCTTCAAAACACCAATTCACATTTTGATCGAAGAAGGTCATGCCATAGCCGATGGGCGTGCGGATCCAGAATTTACGATCACTTCCACCCGCCTCAATGAGCAGGACGTTGAAACGGCCATTTTCAGTCAGGCGATTGGCAAGCACGCATCCTGCTGAGCCTGCACCCACAATGATAAAATCGAAATTCTGCACGAAACACTCTCCCCCGCGTCTGATAATTTTAGGCGCGACACATGGGGGCACACTGTCCGGCAGGCGACGCGAAATCAAGCGGAGCGCGTCGTTTTTGCGACGGTTTCCGTACGGGCCTCACGGCCGCGCGACGCGGCGTGCCAAAGCTTCCGAAACAAGAAGGCCGATAAAGGAAATGGCAATCGAGACCAGAACGAGTTTGAACGCGGGGCCGTCGCCCGCAGGCGTTTGAATTAGCGCGTAAATTGCGGAGGGGATCGTTTGTGTTTCGCCCGGGATGCTCGAGACAAAGGTGATGGTGGCGCCGAATTCACCGAGTGCCTTGGCAAAGCCGATCACCGCGCCTGCAATGAGGCCGGGGGCCGAGAGCGGCAAGGTGATCCGCAAGAATACGGTAAGCGGCGGCGCGCCAAGATTGCGGGCGGAATCTTCAAGCCGTTTATCAACCGCTTCAATAGAGAGTCTTATCGCGCGCACGACAAGCGGAAAGGCCATGACGGCAGCAGCAAGAGCCGCGCCCGTCCAGCGGAAGGCGAAGACAATACCGCAACACGCATCAAGCGCATGGCCGATGACACCGTTGCGACCGAATGCAATGAGCAAAAGATAGCCGGTGACAACAGGTGGCATCACGAGCGGCAGATGCACGAGCCCATTGAGGATCGCATGGCCCGGAAATTTGAAGCGCGCGAGCACAAAGGCAATCGCAATGCCTGGCGGCAATGTCCACAGCGTCGCCACCAGAGCCACTTTGAGGCTCAGATACAACGCGTCAATTTCGGAAGGCGATAAATAGGCGGACACGGTAACCGGCGAAACCAAGTTGGAGACCAAACCGGACTTGCCGATCCTGATCGATGAGAATGGATGCTCCCGCCGGAGCCGATGAAAGGCATCGTCCCACCGGACATCGCCACCGAAGACGAGACAGAAAGGCGCCCGGCCTGTCAAGCCGGACGCGGGTCTTTTGCATGCAATCGCCATGCGACCTCTTCAGGCAGCAAAGAGCCGTCTTGTGCTTTGTGGCTCAAGCACCGAACCGGTAATTCCGCACGCGTTCCGAATTTTGTCTCTCGCCGTTTCGCTGATCTCGAATAAGCCGGCATAGGTCATACATTCGCCGATCCGCTGTGGTCGGCCGATTATGAGAGCGGGGCAGCCCGCACTCCGGAATATGCGAACCATGCGCGCATCAAACACGGAGACAACCTCGGTGAGACCGGCGAGGAGGCCAACTTCTTCGATGGCAGCGAGCAATTCGCCTGTGACAGAACTTAATAACCGGCCGGGTTCGGGTGTTTCGGCGCCCGGCTCCATGGAGAAACGAGAGCTTTCCCAGATTGTTGCACTCTCGACAACTTCTCCTGCCGGTAACAGCATCGGAAAGACATCGCGCAACATATTGGGTCCTGTTGTTGGCAGGAGCCGCAGTGATCCTCTTACATTTCCGGTCACATCATCGACCGAGATCAAATAAAGAGGATTCTCTTGATCGAAACGATCCTTCTCCAACCCGTCAGTGACGTTAACATCCCATTTGAGTCTTTCGTGAAAAACCTTAGCTCTAATACGGAACATCTTATTGGTGAGATAAGCATATTCAGCTTGTTCATTACCGTTTACGAGAATGATCATTGTTCGCTCCCAAAAATTTTAGAGGGAGCATTATTCTATCAGGGCAAATCT
>CAWUMH010000012.1:0-24138 GCA_963923565.1 uncultured Alphaproteobacteria bacterium | reverse complement strand
CAAGAATACGAATTGCTGGCTCGTTTTCGCGTGCATGAACCGGCATGATCCGTATCGCGCCGAAATTAGAGGGAAGCGCACCCAATACATCTAACAAACGATCAGCGCGATGGATAAGATGCAAACGGCCTTTTGGCTTTAACAGAGCGCTGCAGGCCTTGAGCCAGCGTGTGAGTCCATTTTCCGGCATCACATGGGCACGATTCTTTTCATGGTCGTCGGAGATACGATCACGGCTCTCATCGAGAAAGGGCGGATTGGTGATCACACAATCGGCTTCTTCACCGACAAGACCTTGCGCTTCTCTTTCAGCAAATGATGCAAAAAGGTCACCTTGAACAGCATGAACCCGTTCCGTGAACCCGTTCATCTCGATGTTTTGCCGCGCAAGTTCCACTTGATGGGCGTCAGTATCGATGAGCTTCACATGGGCCGTCTCAAGCCGGCGCGCGACACATAGCCCGGCAGCGCCCGATGCCGAGCCCGCGTCAACAACGGCCCCGGCGTCAGAGGCCCCGACAAGGGCAGCGAGAAGAAGCGCATCTGTGCCGGCGCGGTGGCCGGTTGCGCTCTGCGCGAGCCTGATTTTCCCGCCAAAAAAGTCTGTAACTGTCATGGGCCTCCAATATCGGGCCTTAAATCCCGTTGGCAAGTTGCCTCGCCGCGTGGGGCGTGGCATTTTCCGTGCCGTCAGGTGGGTCGGAAGATAAAGGGTCGGAATCGTGGGTGTAGTTGTGTCTCTAGAGGAAAAATCGTCGGGCGGACCGTCGCTCGATGCGCTCCTGGCTCTAACCCGGCCCGGCATGGAAGGCGTTAATCGCCTCATTCTGTCCCGCGTGGGCTCGGATGTCGAAATGATTCCCGAAATTGCGCGCCATTTGATCGATTCAGGCGGTAAGCGGTTGCGTCCGATGCTGACTTTGGCCACCGCGTCTCTTTGCGACTATGCCGGTGAGGGCGATGTGAAACTCGCCGCTGCGGTTGAATTCATGCACACCGCCACGTTGCTTCATGATGACGTTGTCGATGACAGCGAGATGCGGCGCGGAAAATTGGCTGCGCGCATGTTGTGGGGCAATGAAGCCAGCGTTTTGGTTGGGGATTTTCTGCTCGGCCAAGCGTTTAAAATGATGGTCGAGGTTGGTTCGCTTCACGCGCTCGATGTGCTCTCCACTGCCGCGACGGTTATTGCCGAAGGCGAAGTCATGCAATTGGCGGTCGCCAAAAATACCGAAACGACTGAAGACGAATATCTCCAAGTTGTGCGCGGAAAAACAGCGGCTCTCTTTGCAGCCGCGTGTGAAGTGGGGCCGATCATCGCCGGCAAAAATAAAACCGAACAGGCTGCGTGCCGTTCCTATGGCACAAATCTCGGTATTGCGTTTCAATTGATTGATGATGCGCTCGACTATGGCGGCATTGCTTCAAAACTTGGTAAAAACACAGGCGATGATTTCCGTGAAGGAAAAATCACATTGCCCGTTGTACTCTCTTATCGCCGCGGCACTGAAACAGAGCGCGCGTTTTGGAAGCGCACTTTGGAAGAAGGTCAGCATGGTGACGCGGAACTCGCCGAAGCCATGGCGATCGTCAAGAAACACCGTGCGATCGAAGATACAATTGATCGCGCCCGTCATTACGGCGCAATGGCGCGGGATGCGTTAGCGATTTTTGCGGATACGCCGATGAAACGTGCGATGCTTGAAGCGGTTGATTTCTGTATTTCACGCGCGCATTAAAATTGATCGAAAAAATTGCGGTCAAATATTTGCCGCAATTTTCGATCCTAATGATCCTGCGGGCCGGGCCCCTCTGACATGTGCTTATCAAAAAGCAAATGTGATGTCGGACCGCATCATTGGGCCCGATCAGTTTAACATCCATGGTGGATCGAACGGGAGAGGGCCTGTATTCAGGGAGACCCTTTCATGCAACGTTCTTCAGGTGGTATGCCATGTCCAGTATGTTCCGTTCCGCTTACATTAAGCGAGAGGCAGGGCATCGAAATTGATTATTGTCCGCAATGCCGTGGTGTGTGGCTTGATCGCGGCGAGCTTGATAAAATCATAGAACGCAGCGCCGGCCCTGCACAACCGCCACAAAACACCTATCGTTCGCCCGTGCCTCAGGCACCACCTCCGGCCTATGGCCATCACCCGGATTATGGGCACGGCTATAAGAAGAGACCAAAATCTTTTCTTGAAGAGCTATTTGACTAAGGCTTTACGATGAATGCGACGATGATCATCAATTGATCATCGTCGTTAAATCGAGCACAATGCGCAATGCTGCAAACAATGCTGAAAGAGCGGTTGCTAATGCTGCCCGAGAATTGAGAATCTGTGTCCGGTTCATCGTTGTCACGATGCGATTGATATCAGCCGAGTCGAGCACCTCATGACGGCTAATGCGTCGCAATCGATTGCGGCTTGCCAGAAACCACAACAGAGCTGAAGCAAAGATTGTGACGATGATCAATCCGTCGAGAATGAGGGCTGCAAACACCATAAGCTAACATTCAACCACGCGGCGAACCGTGATGTTGCGCAATTTTCCATTCGCCCTCGCGTTTCACAAGCATCCAGGTCACGCGATAGGGCATGGGCGTATCACCATCGGCAAAATCAACATGAGTTGCGGTTGCGGCAACTGCATCGCTGATCATAACGACACGCGGAAACGGATAATGCGCCACATGGACGTTAGGGCCGCGCCCCGCAAAATAATCACGAATAGACGCGCGGCCGATTATGAGTTCTGGAACGGAACCGAAAAGCATGGCGTCTTCGGTATAGAGCGCTGCATGGGCGTCGAGGTCATGGCTATTGAAGACTTCGACCCAGCGTCTATGAAAGCCTTCGAGCGTCGAAAGATTGGTCATACTGCCCCCCTTTTCTTTGAAGGCAATCATAGGCTTGAATAAGCTTAGCTGTCCATCTTGAGGGCGGCGATGAAGGCCTCTTGCGGAATCTCGACCTTGCCGAATTGCCGCATCCGCTTTTTGCCTTCCTTCTGTTTGTCGAGCAATTTGCGCTTACGGGAAATATCGCCGCCATAGCACTTTGCCGTCACGTCTTTACGTAAAGCAGAAATCGTCTCGCGTGCGATGATCTTGCCACCAATCGCTGCTTGAATCGGAATTTGGAACAAATGCTGCGGAATGAGGTCTTTCAATTTTTCGCACATCGCGCGGCCACGTGAATCAGCCCGCGTGCGATGTACAAGCATTGAAAGCGCATCAACTGGTTCTGCATTCACAAGGATCGACATCTTCACAAGATCGCCTTCGCGATAATCTGTGATGTTATAATCGAAACTCGCATAGCCCTTAGAGATTGATTTCAACCGATCATAAAAATCGAAAACAACTTCGTTGAGCGGCAAATCATAAACCACCATGGCGCGCTTGCCGACATAGTTCAAATCAATCTGCGTGCCACGACGATCCTGACAAAGTTTCAAGATTGCACCGAGATAATCATCAGGTGTTAGAATCGTTGCACGGATCCATGGCTCCTGAATTGTTTCGATTTTCATAATGTCTGGCATGTCAGCTGGATTATGAAGATCAATATCGGTGCCGTCTTTAAGCGCGATCTTATAGATAACCGAAGGCGCCGTTGCGATGAGGTCAAGGTTAAATTCGCGGCTCAGACGTTCTTGAATAATTTCAAGATGAAGCAGACCTAAAAAGCCACAACGGAAGCCGAAGCCGAGAGCAGCCGAGGACTCCATTTCATAGGAGAAACTGGCGTCGTTGAGGCGCAGCTTACCCATCGCCGCGCGCAAATCTTCGAATTGCGCCGCATCGACCGGAAACAAACCGCAGAACACAACCGGTTGGGCGGGTTTAAAACCTTCTAGCGCATCAGCGCAGGGCCGCTTTGTTTCAGTAATCGTATCACCAACGCGTGTATCGGCGACTTGTTTGATCTGCGCAGTAATGAATCCAATTTCACCAGGACCAAGTTCAGCAACATCCTGCATCTTCGGTGTGAAGACGCCAATCTTATCGATGCTGTAACGGGCATTGGTGCCCATCATCGTGATGTCGGTGCCTTTGCGCAGTTTACCATCGATGATGCGCACAAGCACGACAACGCCGAGATAAGCGTCGTACCAACTGTCAACGAGCATCGCTTTCAATGGTGCTGTTTCGTCACCTTTCGGCGGCGGCAATTTTTTGACGATGGCTTCCAACACGCCTTCGATATTCAGACCTGTCTTCGCCGAGATCGGAACCGCTTCGGAGGCGTCTAAGCCGATGACATCTTCAATCTGTTGTTTGATACGATCGGGCTCAGCGGCGGGGAGATCGACTTTGTTGAGCACAGGCACGATTTCGTGCCCAGCATCGAGCGCGTGATAGACATTGGCGAGCGTCTGCGCTTCCACGCCTTGCGACGCATCGACGACCAGTAGCGAGCCTTCACAAGCGGCCAGCGAGCGCGAGACTTCATAGGCGAAGTCCACATGGCCCGGCGTATCCATGAGGTTCAGGATATAGGTTTTGCCGTCTTCGGCCTTGTAGGAGAGGCGGACGGTCTGCGCTTTGATCGTAATGCCACGCTCGCGCTCAATATCCATGGAGTCGAGCACTTGCTCGACCATGTCGCGTTCCGCCAAGCCGCCGGTTTTCTGGATCAAACGGTCGGCGAGCGTCGATTTGCCGTGGTCGATATGGGCAACGATGGAAAAATTGCGGATTTGGTCAAAAGAGTGCGTGGTCATGAACACGCGTCTAGCAGTCCGCACTGGGTTTTCCAAGTCGCGGGATCAAGTCGTGGGATTATGAGTCGCACCTCAAGAACCGTGTCAGAAGCGGGGAGGAGCCATGCTTTTCCCTTTTTGGGCTTGGGGGGAGGGGCCCGCGCGGGCTAAAACCTCTCTCAACGCGTCACCAGATCAATAAAGCGAAACGCATTGGACCTTATCCCTTTTCTTGCGGCCCTTCTCAGCGCGATTTTTCATGCCGGCTGGAATGCCGCGGCGCGCTCGCGGCCCGATCCCTCGGCGGCGGTGACGGCAACCGTGTTTATGGCCGGTGTGATTTCAATTCCCTTCACGTTTTGGTTTGGCCTGCCGCCGCTTGAAGCTTTTCCCTGGTTACTGTTCGGGATTGTTTTCAACACGACAACCTTACGCATACTCGTTGCCATCTATCGGATGATGCCCTTCGCGGTCGCCTATCCGATGATGCGCGGAACGATCCCGCTCGCGGTCACAGCGCTCGATTTCATTTTTCTACCGATGGGCTTTCATGGCGCACTTGCCCTGTTGGGCATCATCTTCGTGTCTGTTGGTGTGATACTGCTCGCCTTCTCCGGACGGAGACAAGAATCGATTGGCTGGAAACCCATCTTGCTTGCGGTGCTTGGTGGCGTAACTGCCGCTGCCTACGTGATTACCGACGTCAAAGGCATCGCCATCACCGGAAGTCCAATTTCTTATGGTTTGATCGCCGCGATCATTAATGCCATCGCGATGCCCTTTTTCATGCGCGCTGAGGGTGTACCGCTTTCAAAGGTGATGAAGGGTGAATATCGATTTGGTTTTTTTGCGTCACTCTTTTCGATGAGTTCTTATGTATTATTTCTTTATGCTCTCACGCATGGTCCCGTCGGTGCCGCATCAGCTATTCGTGAAACCAGCGTGCTCTTTGCACTGGGTATTTCAGTTGTGATTTTAAAGGAGCCTGTGGGTCTTATGCGTTGGACAGCCTGTGGCCTTGCTTTTATCGGCGCCGTTTTACTTCGTATCGCTTAAGAATTTTTTTAAGAGCGGCCACTCTCGATCAATTTTGAAATGATCTTTGCCGTATAATCAACCATAGGTACGACCTTCGCATAGTTTAAACGCGTGGGGCCAATAATACCAAGTACACCAACGATTTTTTGCTGACTGTCGCGGAATGGTGCAGCGATCATTGAAGAGCCGGACATCGAAAAAAGTTTATTTTCAGATCCAATATAAATTCTAACACCTTCACCGGTTTCGGCGCGTGATAAGAGATCAATGACATCTTTTTTAGTTTCAAGATCGGAGAATAACAATCTCACACGATCAAGATCATCAATTGCTCTGAGATCGCCGAGAAGATTCGCTTGGCCGCGAATAATCAATTGGCGATCTTCCGACGTTCCCGTCCAATTCGCAAGACCGGTTGAAACAAGATGAGCTGTGAGTGAATCAAGTTCACGCTCAGCATCTAGTTTTGCTTGCTCTAGCTCGAAACGTAACTCAGCGATCGTTTTGCCACGAATACGATCCGATAAATAATTCGAAGCTTCAACCAAAGCGGATGATGGTAAGCCAGGAGGCAAATCAATAATTCGATTTTCAATCGTACCATCTTCGGACACGAGAACCGTTAAGGCGCGTCCTTTTTCGATTCTGACAAATTCAATATGTTTTAAGGGCGAGGTTGTTTTAGATGTCAGCACAACGCCGGCGCCACGCGTTAATCCCGAAAGCATAGAGGAGGCTTCGGTCAACAGAGTCTCGGTGGACTTAGCCTGACCAGATGCTCGAACTTGTGCCTCGATCTTGCCGCGCTCTTCGGCCGACAAATCACCAATCTCCATCAGCGCATCAACAAAGAATCTCAGGCCGCTTTCAGTGGGCAAGCGCCCGGCACTCGTATGCGGCGCGTAGATAAGGCCCGCACTTTCAAGGTCGGCCATCACATTGCGGACAGAGGCGGGTGACAGAGCAATCGGGATCAGCCGCGACAAATTACGCGAGCCCACTGGTTCGCCGGTCTCGAGATAAGATTCCACAATCCGCCGAAAAATCTCACGTGATCTCTGATTGAGATCGATCAGCGGGTTAGCGGTAGCCGGTGGCAGGTCGTCTTTCATGAGGCGCTCAAATCAGGATCAGTCATGTTTCACTGAACGCCCTTAATGTGAAGAGGCGATTACCCCTTATCAAGATGTCTTGCCTTGCGACGATGACGTGAGAAGCCTAGAAGTCTCCTTCAACTGACATTTATTTTCGGATATTTCTAACATGCGCCCTTCAAAACGCGCGCCCGACGAGCTTCGGGCGGTTTCTCTCGAACGTCATGTCGCCCGCTATGCCGAGGGCTCGTGCCTCGTCAAATTCGGCGAAACCCATGTGCTTTGCACGGCCTCGCTCGAGGAAAAGGCGCCGCCATGGCTTCGCGGCTCCGGTAAAGGTTGGGTCACGGCGGAATATGCCATGTTGCCGCGCGCGACCGCTGAACGGACGCGGCGCGAAAGCACCTCCGGAAAACCGTCCGGCCGGACGCAAGAAATTCAACGCCTCATCGGACGCTCTTTGCGCTCGGTCGTCGATCTTGGTCAATTGGCCGAGCGGCAAATCACACTCGATTGTGACGTGTTGCAAGCCGATGGCGGAACCCGCACAGCGGCGATCACGGGCGCTTGGGTCGCCCTTCATGATTGCATTCAATGGATGAAGTCGCGCTCGATCATCACCGGTAATCCCTTGCGTGATCATCTCGCTGCGATCTCTTGCGGGATTGTCAAAGGTGTTCCGGTCATCGATCTTGATTATGCGGAAGATTCTACCGCTGAGACGGATGCGAATTTCGTTATGACGGGCTCTGGTGGTCTTGTTGAAATTCAAGGCACCGCCGAAGGCAAGCCCTTCTCAGAAGAAGAGCTTCTGGCACTTTTGAAGCTTGCGAAGAATGGCATTTCAAATTTGGTCACAATGCAAAAAGCGATCATTGGCTGATGATGTCACGTCGTCTTTCCGGCAAAGTCGTTATCGCCACGCATAATGCGGGCAAGCTCAAAGAAATGCGCGAGCTTCTCGCCCCCCATGGTGTCGAAGCGATTTCGGCCGGTGAACTCGATTTGCCTGAACCTGACGAGACGGGTGTTACTTTTGCAGAGAATGCTTTTATTAAAGCGCATGCTGCCGCGATGAAATCCGGCCTTCCCTCCTTTGCCGATGATTCCGGATTATGCGTTGAAGCTTTGGGCGGTGATCCTGGTCTCTACTCAGCACGATGGGCTGGGCCGCAAAAAGATTTCGACGCGGCCATGGCAAAGGTGGAAGCGGGTCTTCAAGAAAAAGGGGCTGTTACGCCTTTGCAACGGCGCGCATGGTTTATCTCCGCCCTCTCGGTTGTTTGGCCGGATGAACATGAAGTCGCTGTCGAAGGCCGTGTTGATGGCGTCTTGATTTGGCCGCCACGTGGTAAAGCGGGTTTTGGGTATGACCCCATGTTTTTACCCGACGGCTTTGATCGCACCTTTGGCGAAATGACGGCGGAAGAAAAACACGGATTGCCGCCGCATGGTTTGGGGCTTTCGCATCGCGCGCGTGCCTTCATCGCGCTCGAGAAACTTTGTCTCAAAATATGATCGATCATTTAGCGGCGCGCGATCCCGGCTTCGGTGTCTATGTCCACTGGCCCTTTTGCGCATCTAAATGTCCCTATTGTGACTTCAACAGCCATGTGCGCACTGCGACCATTGACGAGCCCCGTTTCGTAAAAGCATTTGAACGCGAACTTGATTATCAAAAACAAATATCCGGCTCACGGGAAGTCGGGAGTATTTTCTTTGGTGGTGGCACACCGTCATTAATGCGCGCCGATACGATTGGCGCGATTCTCGATGCTATAGCACGCCGATGGACGGTGTCACCGCGTGTTGAAATCACGATGGAAGCTAATCCGACAAGCGTTGAGGCGTCACGCCTCCGCGCCTATCGCGATGTCGGAATCAATCGTTTATCGCTCGGCTTTCAAGCCATGAATGATCGTGATTTGAAAGCGCTTGGTCGATTGCATTCAGCGGATGAAGCGCGCGCAGCGGTAAAAATCGCGGCATCTATTTTTGATCGCTATTCCTTTGATTTGATTTACGCGCGTCCCGATCAGACACCAAAGGAATGGGCTGATGAGTTACGTGAAGCCATCGCACTCGCTGCGGAACATCTCTCGCTCTATCAATTGACGATTGAAGAAGGAACGATGTTCGAACGACTAGTGGCGGCCGGCAAACTTAAGCCCGTGGCCGATGAAGAGCAGCGTATTCTTTTCGATATCACGCAAGAGACATGCGAGAAATTAGGCTTACCCGCTTATGAAATTTCAAACCATGCGCGTCCGGGTGCAGAGTGCCGCCATAATCTTCTCTATTGGCGTTATGGTGATTATGTCGGTGTAGGACCAGGCGCTCATGCGCGGTTGAGTGATGCTTCCGGTCGTCATGCGATGTCGAATGAGAAACATCCAGAAACCTGGTTATCGCTCGTTGAGACAAATGGCCACGCACTTATTGACGATGAAACTTTGACAAGTCGCGATGCTGCGAATGAATGTCTTCTAATGGGTTTGCGCTTGAATGAAGGCCTTGATGTCATTCATTGTGAGACCCTTGCCGGACATCAACTTGATCAAACGACCATTCATCGTTTGATGGATGAGCATCTTGTCGAGAGTGTTGCCAATAATCGCTTGCGCGTTACTTCTAAAGGCAAACCGGTTTTGAATGCTATCGTTGGTGCTTTATCGTTTTAGAGCGGGCATCAATCAGGGAAAGCTTGAAGGCGCGTTGTCAATTTTTACCGCGCCGCCTTTACCCACTTGCATGATCACGAGACCGCGTTGATTGGTGCCGTCTTGTCGGAAGCGGAATAAGCCATCAAGACCAATCGCCCCTTCGGGTGCCGCAATCGTATCGGGTTCAAAGGCCTTATCGCCTTTGTTTTTCTTCAGCGCGTTTAAGAGAAACACAGCATCATAAGCGAGCGTCGCAATGCGCGTCGGATCGCTGCTATAGCGTTCACGATATTTTGAAGCAAATGTCTCAAAGCCTGATTTATCGGGTTGCGCAAACCATCCATTCACAAATGCGGGCGTTGAGAAAATACGCGGATCATCCCATGCGCTTGTGCCTAAGAGTTGAATTTTTTTGGGATCAAGCCCGGCGCCACTAAGAGCTTTGGCAACCGCACCGGCGTTGTCGCCATTTTCCGGAATGAACAAGGCATCGATTTGATCTTTGACCGCGCTGATGCGTTGTGCTGCCGGATCGATCGCACCCGGTGTATAACGTTCAATCGCTTTAATCGTAATACCGTTGCGCGCAGCGACATCTTGCAATGTTGCATTCACCGCCGTGCCGTAAGGTGAGTCAGGGATCAGAGCGGCGATCGATTTTTTTCCTTTTGCCGCCGCGTAACTCAAGATCCGGTCAACATCGGATTGCGGCAGGAAACTCAACAGATAAACGCCTCGACCCGCTACGCCGATATCGGTCGAAAAGGCGATGACAGGTCGGCCCGCACTTCGTGCAAGGGAGCCGGTGGCTTGAACAGATGACGCAAGGAGCGGCCCGACAATAACACTTGCCCCTTCTGCCAGCGCTTGTTTGGTCGCTTCGCGGGCACCATCGGGCGTGCCGCGTTCATCTTTCACAACGAGCTCAATCGACGCGCCCGGAAGATCAGCCATGGCAAGTTCAGCGGCATTTTTGAGAGCCAACGCGGCTGTTCCCGTCCCCCCTGATGCGGAGAGTGGTAAGAGGAGAGCAATTTTAGGCGTGCCAGTTAGCGGGGGCGCAGTCAAAACGGGCGTTGTGGAAGCCGCCGCCGGAGGTGTGGCTGTTTGCGCCGTTTCGCCGGGTGGCGGAAGTTCCGTTCCTGCGATTGGTCCTGAATCCGCAGGTGGTGCAGCATTTGTTTCCGCGGGCCCTGGCTGAGGGGCGGCTTCCTGAGAGGGCGCGATTAACCCGCCACCCAAACGGCTTGAGGCGATACATCCTGTGAGTGCAAGGCCAAGGCCGATGACGGCCACAATGCGGAGAGCTTTAGATCCGAGGTCCGCAATTGAACGGGATGCTACAAACCGTATCGTCACAACGCTCTCCTTAAGTCCCGCACGCGTACGACTCATGATGAAGGTGCTTGCATTCCTGCACCGTAATCTCGGTTGCATCAAAACCTTGTCTCATGCAATGCCATGACAGCATCCGCCTCTCCATTCGTCTGTCGATAAAGGTTTTTTCGTGGCGATCCGCGAGCCCGCTTCTTATACCGCCTTCGGCATGAAAGCCGAAGCCGAGCCGCTTTCGCCGGGGCTACATATTGTAGCAACGCCGATTGGCAATCTGAAAGATGTTAGCTTTCGTGCGCTCGGCACTTTGGCGGCGGCCGATGCTGTTTTTGCCGAGGATACGAGGGTTTCTCGGAAGTTATTGGCGCATTACGGGATCACAACGCCACTTGTCGCCTATCATGAGCATAATGCCGCTGAAATGCGCCCCAAAATTCTTGCTCGTTTGCAAGAGGGGCAGGCTCTCGCTTTGATTTCCGATGCCGGCACACCTTTGGTGTCCGACCCTGGCTATAAATTGGTCGAGGCGGTTTTGGCGGAAGGATTCACCGTTGTTCCTGTGCCTGGCCCTTCCGCTGTGCTGGCCGCATTGGTTGCCGCCGGTCTGCCGACGGATCGTTTTTTCTTCGAGGGGTTCTTGCCGCCGAAATCAACAGCTCGGCGAGAGCGGCTTTCAGAACTTACTTCAACTCCGGCCACTCTCGTCTTTTTCGAATCACCGCATCGGCTCGTCGAAATGCTTCATGATGCGCATGAGATTCTGGGTGATCGGTCAGCGGCGGTCGCGCGCGAATTGACCAAGCTTTATGAGACGGTCCGGCGCGGAACGCTTTCGGCGCTTTTCTCCGAATTTGAATCCGCACCCCGGCCTAAGGGCGAAATTGTTGTTTTGATTGGCGCCGCTGTCGATTCAGTGAGCGATGAACAGAAGGGCGCCGATCTTGATGATCGGCTCAGGCTACATTTGTCGCATCTCTCCGTGAAAGACGCGGTGGCTGTGGCTGTTGAAGAAACCGGATTACCGCGCCGACAAGTCTATGCCCGCGCGGTGGCCCTGGCCAAAGGCGACGCCGATTGATGGAGAGGGCCGAGAAACGCAAAAAGGCCTATCGTTGGGGCCATTATGCGGAATTCATCGCGGCTTTATGGCTCATGGCCAAAGGATATCGGATAGTGACGCGCCGATTTGGCGCGCGGGGCGGTGAAATCGACCTGATCATCCGCAAAGGGACAACCATCGCTTTTGTTGAAGTGAAGGCGCGGCGTGATTTCGATCAGGCAATCGAAGCGATTGATGGCACAAAGACGCGGCGGCTCGGCAAGGCTGTTGAAGAGTGGTTGTGGCGCCATGACCTCCCTTATGGGCATAATTTTAGGGGCGATGCGGTGATCATTGTCCCTTGGCGTCTGCCGCGCCATATCGAGGATGCATTTGAATTGCCTTTGGATTAATAAGGCTCGTCATAGCTACGAGGAAAACACGCGTGAAAAAATTGTCTGTAGCGGTCCAGATGGACCCGATCGAAAAAATCAATATAGCAGGCGATTCAACCTTCGCCCTGATGCTTGAGGCGCAGGCGCGTGGTCACGATGTCTATTACTATACGCCTGATACGTTAGCCTTGCGTGGTGGCGTCGTGTCGGCTTTGATTGCGAAAGTCGATGTCAGAGATGTGAAAGGCGATCATGTCACGCTTCATGAATTTCAACGTCGCCCGCTTTCGGGAATGAATGTTGTTCTGCTGCGGCAGGATCCGCCTTTTGATATGGCCTATATCACGACAACACATTTGCTTGAGCAAGTCGGCCGGCAAACACTTGTCGTGAATGATCCGTCATCGGTGCGAAACGCCCCAGAAAAAATCATGGTCATGCAATTTGTCGATTTGATGCCACCAACTTTGGTGACACGCGATAAAGACGAAATCGAAGCGTTCCGTAAAGAGCATGGCGAAGTTGTGATGAAGCCGCTTTACGGGAATGGTGGCACAGCTGTTTTCAAGCTGTCCGCACGTGATCCGAATTTTGGCTCGCTCTATGATCTTTTTGCTGTAACATTTCGTGAACCTTGGGTTATTCAAAAATTTCTCCCTAAAGTCGTTGAGGGCGATAAAAGAATTATTCTCATTGATGGTGTTGCCCGTGGCGCCATCAATCGTGTCCCGAGCGGTGATGACATCCGCTCAAATATGGTTCGTGGCGGCGCGGCTGAATCCACCGAACTCACCAAACGCGAGCAAGAAATCTGTGAACGCATCGGACCGACATTGAAGAAAATGGGCCTTCTCTTTGTTGGCATTGATGTGATCGACGGTCATCTCACAGAAATCAATGTGACTTCACCCACAGGCTTACGCGCGATTAAGCGTGTGGGCGGCCCCGACCTCGCTGCTGCCCTCTGGGATGCTATCGAGGCGAAAGTAAAAGCCTGATGGCCTCGACTGGCCACTCATCGCGCGAAAAACTTAAAGAGGCCGCGAACGGCCCGGGCGATCCTCTTGCACGGCGAAAATCAGTTGTTGCGATTCTTCAAGAAGCGCATCAAGCCGCGCGCGTTGAGGCGGAATGGATTTTAAATAATACAAAAGATGGCTTCGCCTGCGTCAACTTTTTGTCGCAAAGCATGGATTTCATCGTCTCATCTTTGCATGAATTGGCGACGACAATTTTCTATCCCCTGAACAATCCTTCGACAGGCGAAAAAATATGTGTTGCGGCTGTTGGAGGTTATGGTCGCGGAACATTAGCGCCTGGATCAGATATCGATCTCCTTTTTATACTCCCCTACAAAGCAACACCGTGGTCGGAGAGTGTTGTCGAGACGATTCTTTATGCGCTTTGGGATTTGAAACTCAAAGTCGGTCACTCCGTTCGCACAGTCGATGAATGTATCCGGGAAGCAAAATCGGATATGACCATCCGCACAGCACTGCTCGAAGCGCGCTATCTCGCGGGTGACCACGATCTCTTTGATCGCTTTTCTGAACGTTTTGATCAGGATATTGTTTCGGGATCGGCCGCGGAATTTGTTGCCGCTAAATTGGCTGAGCGCGAAACACGCGTTTCACGTGCGGGCTCATCTCGTTATCTCGTTGAACCCAATGTAAAAGACGGTAAGGGCGGACTGCGCGATCTCAACACATTGTTCTGGATTGCAAAATATGTTTACCGCATCAAAGACAGTAAGGACCTTATAGAAGCCGGTCTTTTCAGCCACGAAGAATATCAATTGTTTCGTCGCTGCGAAGATTTTCTGTGGCGCGTGCGCTGTCATTTGCATTTTGCGGCCGGTCGAGCCGAAGAGCGTCTCTCATTCGACATTCAACGTGTTCTAGCGGAGCGGCTCGGTTACGTTTCGCATGGTGCATTGTCTGGCGTCGAACGTTTCATGAAGCGTTATTTTCTCATTGCCAAAGATGTTGGTGATTTGACGGCCATCGTATGCGCGTCATTGGAGGCTCGTCATCAAAAGCCGGCAACGGGTTTGAATCGCTTTGTTGGCAAACTTCGCCGCCGTGATAAGACGGTGAAGGATATCATCGATTTTGTTGTTGAAAATGAGCGTTTGACGGTTGCCGATGATGAGGTGTTTCGACGCGATCCGGTTAATCTTCTTCGACTATTCCATTTCGCGGATCAACAAAATCGTGCCATCCATCCACATGCGGCGCGTCTTGTCACGCAATCCTTGCACCTTGTTGATCAGAATTTACGCACCTCAAAAATTGCGAATGATGTTTTCATCGAGATTTTAACGTCGCGCAATTCAACAGAAATAACACTTCGCCGCATGAATGAAGCGGGACTGCTTGGAAAATTTGTCCCTGAGTTTGGCCGCGTCGTGGCCATGATGCAATTCAACATGTATCACCATTACACAGTTGATGAACATCTTTTGCGATCAATTGGCGTCCTTGCTCAAATTGAATCGGGTCAACACGCCGCGGAATTGCCGGTTGCGCATGAAGTAATGCCGATGATCCGCAATCGAAAGATTCTCTATGTCGCTTTGTTTCTGCATGACATTGCGAAAGGCAGACCCGAAGATCATTCAATTGCCGGCGCAAAAGTCGCCCGTAAACTTTGTCCGCGCTTCGGATTAAATGAAGCTGAAACAGAAACCGTGGCCTGGTTGATTGAACATCACCTCGATATGTCAAACATCGCGCAAAGCCGCGATCTCTCAGATCCCGCGACGATCGATTCCTTCGTAAATATAGTGCAGACCCTTGAACGGCTACGGATGCTTCTTGTGCTGACTGTGTGTGATATTCGTGCGGTCGGTCCCGGTGTCTGGAATGGCTGGAAAGGCCAGTTGCTACGTACATTGTTCTGGGAAACAGAAATCATTCTTGCAGGTGGTCATTCACTGATTAATCGCGAGCACCGTGTGCGTGCCGCGCAAGATGAATTACGACGGTCTCTGCCCAATTGGACTGATGATGAGCTCGATACTTATGTTGCACGCCACAATGCTGCCTATTGGTTGAAGGTGGATCTCGCTCGGCGCATCAAGCACGCGCAATTTCTTTATGGTGCTGCGCGTGAAATGCGCTCGCTTGCTACAGAAGTAGCGACGGATAAGTTTCGCGGTGTTACGGAACTCACTGTTTCAGCGCCCGATCATCCGCGCCTTCTGGCGATCTTGACCGGTGCTTGCGCGGCTGCTGGTGCGAATATTGTCGACGCCCAAATTTTCACAACCACCGATGGTATGGCACTCGATACAATTTTTATCTCGCGCGCTTTTGATGAAGATGACGACGAATTGCGCCGCGCGGCACGCGTAGCGCGTGGTATCGAGCAGGCGCTTAAAGGCGAGATCAAAATTGCCGAGGCTGTGGCGGCGCGCGCGCCGCAGCGCGGTTCGGCCGCAAAGACGTTTTCGGTTGTTCCGGAAGTTGTTGTCGACAACAGCCTCTCAAACCGATTCACGGTGATCGAGATTTCGGGTCTGGACCGTCCCGGCCTTCTCTACGAATTGACGACGGCCATCGGCAAGCTGAACCTCAACATCGCTTCGGCCCATATCGTTACTTTTGGCGAAAAGGCGGTCGACGTTTTCTATGTGACGGATTTAACCGGCGGCAAAGTCAGCCACCTCACGCGGCAGGCCACTATCCGCAAAACGCTTCTCGACCTCTTTGGCGCCCGCGACGCGGCATAAAGACCTCATCTTTCGGGGGTAAGGGGATGCAGGAAACTTGATTTTCCACTCCGGAAGACCGATATCCGGCCCATATCATTTTCCATTCAGATTGATCGAGAGCCATGAGCGACCACGAACAAGCCGTCCCCCCCGAAGATCAAAACGAAACCGCATCGAACCCGCCTGAATCCGCTGCGGGTAAAGAAGCCGATGTCTTTGCGATCATCGATGCGCTGAATGCTGAAAATGCACAGCTTAAGGATCGCGCCCTTCGCGCCATGGCCGATATGGAAAACCTCCGTCGCCGCACCGAGAAGGAAATCGTTGACGCGCGCACTTACGCGGTGTCCTCCTTCGCGCGCGATATGTTGACCGTGGCCGACAATATGCGGCGCGGTATTGAAAGCATTCCGATTGATCAGCGAACCAATGCCGACGGCGCTTTGAAGACTCTTCTCGAAGGCGTTGAATTGACCGAGCGCGACTTGCTCAAAAATCTTGAAAAACACGGAATCAAACTCATCGACCCACAAGGGCAGCGCTTTGATCCCAACCTGCATCAAGCGATGTTTGAAGTTGAAGATACAACGGTGACGTCAGGTACTGTTGTTCAAGTTGTTCAAGCGGGCTTTGTCATTGGTGAACGCGTGTTGCGTCCGGCTCTCGTCGGTGTGTCCAAAGGCGGTCCGAAGCCGGGTGTCGATACCAACGCGTAATCGTTACGACTATCGATGAGGCTTTGTCACACGGCGGAGCGTGAGATTGAACCGTCCACCTTCGTTGAGAAGCGTGGACGTTTCTTTGTATATGCGGTCAATGCTGTGAAAATCGAGCCGTGCCGGGCCGCCAAAAATCAGACCATCACCTGATTGCAATTTGATGGATTGAGTCGGTCCTGTGCGTTCACTTGTACCAATGCGAAAGAGCGCTGTATCGCCGAGAGAGAGTGAGACAACCGGCGCGTTGAAATCATCTTCGTCACGATCTTGGTGCAAACCCATTTTGGCCGTCGTCGAATAGTAATTTATGAGACAAGCCTCGGGCTCGGGGTAATTATTTGTAAGCGTGTTCCATATTCTAAGCAGCGACGGAAAAATTGGTGGCCAGCTTAGACCTGTTACAGGATGCGTTGCCTGATAACGATAGCCAGATTTATCCGACACCCAGCCGAGCGGTCCGAGATTTAACATCTTTACCGACATCGGATTGCCCCAACGTGGCATGGTCGATTGAAAAAGTTTTGCGGAATGGATAGCCGTATAAATTTCGTCACGAAGTGACTCTTGCGCTGCGCGATCGAGAAGTTGCGGAAAATAAGTAACGCCAGGTTTAAGTTCAACGCGGGTTGTCATTCAAACCATTTATAAAAATAAACTGTGTCGCAATAACCGCCATCGGGCCAGAGCGCGAAATTCGGAATAGTGCCCGCGCGCACATAGCCCGCGCGCTCATAAAGCCGTTCGGCAGTGTTGAGCGCCGTATCAAGCGTCACAAGCTTCAATCCACGACGTTTAACCTCTTCATCAACAGCATCAAGCAGGTGTTGACCGATACCTTGATTGCGATGGGAGCTCAGAACAAGCATTTTTGCGAGGTCAGCACGATGAGGCTGATTAGGTTTCTTCGCTGGAACAAGCTGACATGTTCCAATCACATGTTCGTTTTCAAACGCGACGAAAAGCACAATTTCGTTCCGCCTAACTGCTTCAGCGATTTCAGTATAAAAGCCGATGGCTTCCGCAATGCTGAAGGGATTCATGAAATTGACGGACGCACCGTTCTTCACGCAATCAAAGAGAATAAGCGCGAGTTCAGTAATCCGTTCACGCGCTTCATCGGCATCAAGAATGCGAATATCACTCAAGCCGATAAGACCTTTTTCGAGTCGACGGTTGAATCCGCTTTTAATCGATAGACCAGCGGTACGCCGGTATCGAGCTCCATCGATGGAATCGTATCAGGCGTTAAACGATCAAGCACCATGACAAGCGCACGGAGCGAATTACCATGGGCGGCAACGATCACTCTTTCGCCATTCAACACGCGCGGAAGAATTTCCTGGCAATAATAAGGGAGCACACGGGCAACCGTATCTTTAAGACTTTCGCCATTTGGCGGCGGCACATCATAGGACCGACGCCAGACATGGACTTGTTCTTCGCCCCATTTTGCGCGCGCATCGTCTTTGTTCAGGCCTGACAGATCGCCATAGTCGCGCTCGTTCAAGGCCTGCTCGCGAATTGTTTTGAGATCACTTTGGCCAAGCTCGTTCAAAATCAAACGGCATGTATGCTGTGCGCGCGTGAGATCCGACGTGAAGGCAATATCAAAATTGAGACCGAGCGCTTTCAGCCGTTGGCCAGCAGCTTTTGCTTCTGCCTGACCTTTATCGGTGAGATCGGGATCTTTCCATCCTGTGAAAAGATTTTTGAGATTCCAATCACTTTGGCCATGGCGAACGAGAACGAGTAACCGTTCCATTAACTATCTCCTGTTGATTTATCATTTAACTAACGGGCGCGTTACTCACACAGCATTCAAACCGAGAACATCCATCATTGAATAGAGACCCGGTTTTTTGCCATGGCCCCACAACGCCGCGCGCATGGCGCCGCGCGCAAAAATTCCGCGATCTTCCGCATGATGCGAGAGCGTGATGCGTTCGGACGGACCAGCGAAAATCACGCTATGGTCGCCAACAACCGATCCTCCGCGCAATGTGGCAAAGCCGATCTTGCCTTCTTCGCGTTGACCCGTATGACCATCACGCACACGCGTTGTGTGATTGTCATCGAGAGGGATTTTACGACCCTCGGCCGCTGCTTCGCCTAAAAGCAATGCTGTACCTGATGGCGCATCGACTTTCATACGATGATGCATTTCAAGAATTTCAATATCAAAATCTTCATCCAAAGTGGCGGCAACACGTTTCACGAGTGCCGCGAGAAGATTGACGCCGAGGCTCATATTGCCCGAGCGGATGATTACCGCGTGACGTGCAGCGGCTTCCAGTTTTTTGAGATCCTCATCCTGCATGCCGGTTGTACCGACGACATGAACAATACGTGCTTGTGCTGCGAGTGCGGCGAATTGAATGGTCGAAGCAGGCGTCGTGAAATCAATAACAGCATCGGCTTTGGCAAAGAGCGGGAGCGGATCATCGCTGATCGCCACACCATTCGCACCGATCCCGGCGAGAAGGCCTGAATCCTGGCCGAGGCTTGAGGTTCCTGTGCGCTCAATGGCGCCGACGAGATGCATACCTTCGGTAGCGGCAACCGTTTGAATGAGCATTCGACCCATTCGACCGGCAGCCCCCACAATAATGACTCTGATATCGGACATGAATGCGGTTCCGGACCCGTGCTTTGATTTCTTGGCTTGCCCGCACAAAACGCGATTGCGCCGATGCGGTCAACCGAGGGCTAAGGCAATTTCGTCTTGAATCGCGATGGCTGCCGCCACCGGATCGGATGCCGCCGTCACGGGACGGCCGATAACAAGATGATCAGCGCCCGCTTTGAGGGCCTCTGCGGGTGTCATAACTCGCTTTTGATCCCCTTTGGCCGAGTGCGCGGGACGAATGCCGGGCGTCACAAGGGTTAGGGCGTTGCCGACCAGCGCGCGAATTTCGCCTACTTCTTCGGGTGAAAGGATCAGGCCGTCGATGCCGATGTCTTTAGCTTGCGAAGCCCGTCGCGTTACCAGCTCGCCTACGGTGCAGGCATAACCCGCCTCGCGCAGGTCATTATTGTCATAGGAGGTCATGACGGTGACGGCGAGAATCTTCATGCCGCTATGGGCCTTGCCCGTCTTCGCGGCTTTCATCGTTTGCGGAAAGGCATGGACGGTCAGGAATGTCGCGCCCAAATCACCAAGCCGCGCTGTGGCGCGTTCCACCGTATTGGGAATGTCGTGAAGCTTGAGATCCAGAAAGACCTTTTTCCCGGATTTTGAAATCGAGCGAACAAGATCAAGCCCGCCCGCATAAACAAGCTCCATGCCGATCTTGTAAAAGGTGACATGCTCGCCCAAACGATCGACAAGCGCTTCAGCATCGCTGACATGAGGGACGTCGAGCGCAACGATCAGTCGGTCTTTATTCGGAATTCCGGCCATCGCCCGCCCCCTATAGTTCTAAACAATTCAACAGGGGTGTGCGTCCCAGATTCGGGCGATCAAATCAACCGGAATGGTCCGGAGCTTTATAAACCCAGATCCGCGCGGGCGGCATATTCTTCCAAATGGTTTCTGCCGCAATCAGTGTCGCGTCAATTTGATGTTCTTCAACGGGCGGAGAAAGGCCATAGCTAAATTGAATCAAAGGCGCACCGGGTCGCAATAACCGAAGTGCTGATTCAATAAAGGCACGCTTTCGCTATAAACTTTGCGTACGAAGTGGAAGGCCTGAAACAATTGCAGCGGCTTTCGAAAAAAAATTCTGCTTTGCAAGCGTCTCAATGTCATAGGCATCATCGCAAAAACAACGAGCGTCAGGGAAGCGGTTCTGAAGATCGTCGTAAAATGATTGATGGCTCTCAATTAATATCAATCGCCGTTGATCAATACCGCTTTTGACTAATGCTTCCGTAATGGCTCCTGTACCACTACCAAGCTCAATCACGGGACCCGGTTCAAGCGGATCAATTTGCGCGGCCATTGCCGTCACAAGATCATGGCCTGACGGCAACACCGCGCCCATCATTAAGGGATGGCGTGTTGCAGTGGTGACAAACCGTAAAGAGTCAGAAAGGGTTGTAAGTGAGATCATCGGAGCACAAAGCCCCGAATGATATCTTACGGCAATTCGTAGAGTTACGCCTCTTCGCTGCCGGTAAAGAATTCTTTCATCTTCGAGAAAAAGCCCATACTTTCGGGATGGGTTTCACGCGAACTCTCTGATTCAAATTCTTTCAGCAATTCGCGTTGACGAGGTGTGAGTTTTTGCGGCGTTTCAACAGACACTTGAATATAAAGATCGCCATGATCGCGCGAGCGCAATACCGGCATACCTTTACCGCGTATCCGAATTTGCCGTCCTGATTGCGTGCCTTCAGGAATAGCAACAGAACGCGCTTCGCCATCAATCATGGGCACGCGAATATCGCCACCAAGAGACGCTGTGACCATTGAAATTGGAATCTGACAATAGAGATCCGCGCCATCGCGCTGGAAGTAACGATGCGCTTTGATTGAGAGAAAAATATAAAGATCACCGGAAGGGCCACCGCGTAAACCGCTCTCCCCTTCACCCGCCAACCGTATCCGTGTGCCTTCTTCAACGCCGGCCGGAATCGTGACGGATAAGGTTTTGTCTTTCGTCACGCGGCCCTCGCCATTGCATGAACGGCAGGGATTCTCGATAATTTGTCCACGCCCCTGACATTTCGGGCAGGTGCGTTCGATTGCAAAAAATCCTTGGCTCGCACGCACGCGACCATAACCATTGCAAGTGGGGCAGGGTTTTGGCTTTGAGCCCGCCGTCGCGCCTGAACCGTTGCACGGCTCACACGCGATTGCCGTCGGCAATGTAATTGTTGCGGTCTTTCCTGCAAATGCTTCTTCGAGCGAGATCTGCAGATTGAAGCGAATATCACCGCCTCTTTCGCGACCATCGGGTTGCCGTCTTTGTCCGCGACCGCCGCCACCAAGCCCGCCGAAAAGATCTTCGAAAATATCGGCCATCGATGCGCCGAAATCACCTTGGAATCCGAAGCCGCCGGGACCACCACCATTTTGTTCAAAAGCACCATGACCAAAGCGATCATAAGCAGCACGCTTTTGTTGATCGGAAAGAACTTGATAGGCCTCATTCAATTCTTTGAATTTGATTTCCGCCTCGGCATTTCCGGGATTTCGATCCGGATGATGCTGCATAGCCAGTTTACGAAATGCCGATTTTAATTCGGCCTCGCTTGCTGTTTTGGAGACACCGAGCGTTTCGTAATAATCACGTTTGCTCATGTCGTTTTCCAGCCCAAGAGTTCTTGAATGAAAGAATCGTTTCTTTTGCAATAAAACCCGACGCGGGTGAGCGCGCCGGGCTAATTCATTTAAGCGACGTTCAAATTACGCACGCTTCTTCTTGTCATCGTCATTCACTTCGCGGAAATCAGCGTCAATCACGTCTTCTTCTGCACCATCGGCCTTTGCGTCTTCCGCCGCGCCTGCTTCATTTTGTTGTGCGGCATACATCGCTTCGCCGAGTTTCATAGAGGCTTGCATCAAATCGGTTGTCCGCGCCTTGATTGTTTCTGGGTCATCACCGGCAAGCGCCGTCTTCAACGCCTCAATTGCACTTTCAACAGCGGACTTGTCAGAAGCCGAAACCTTGTCGCCATGTTCGGCAAGCGATTTCTCAGTTGAGTGCATAAGGCTCTCAGCTTGATTCTTCGCTTCCACCATCTCGCGACGGGCTTTGTCTTCAGCGGCATGCGCTTCCGCATCCTTGACCATCTTTTCGATGTCAGCATCGGACAAACCGCCAGACGCTTGAATACGGATCTGCTGTTCTTTGTTTGTCGCCTTATCTTTCGCCGACACATTTACGATGCCGTTCGCGTCAATGTCGAATGTAACTTCAACTTGCGGCACACCACGCGGTGCAGGCGGCAGTCCCACGAGATCGAATTGGCCGAGCAACTTGTTGTCAGCCGCCATTTCACGCTCGCCTTGGAAGACGCGGATTGTGACTGCGGTTTGATTATCCTCTGCCGTTGAGAAGACTTGGCTCTTCTTGGTCGGGATCGTTGTGTTGCGATCGATCAAGCGTGTGAATACACCGCCGAGTGTTTCAATGCCGAGTGAGAGTGGTGTCACGTCGAGAAGCAACACGTCTTTCACATCGCCCTGCAATACGCCGGCTTGCACCGCAGCACCGATGGCCACGACTTCGTCAGGGTTCACACCTTTGTGTGGCTCTTTGCCGAAGAAGTTTTTTACGACATCTTGCACTTTCGGCATGCGGGTCATGCCGCCAACAAGAATGACTTCATCAACTTCACCGGGCTTCATGCCAGCATCGGTCAATGCTTTTTTGCATGGCTCGATTGTACGCTGTACGAGATCGTCAACGAGCGATTCAAATTTTGAACGCGTGAGCTTCATCGTCAGATGCTTCGGACCGGATGCATCGGCGGTGATGTAGGGCAAATTGATTTCGGTCTGTGCGGCCGAAGACAATTCGATCTTCGCCTTTTCAGCCGATTCTTTCAGACGTTGCAGAGCGAGCTTGTCCTTCTTGAGATCAATGCCTTGCTCCTTTTTGAATTCATCCGCGAGATATTCAACAAGGCGCATATCGAAATCTTCACCGCCGAGGAATGTGTCACCATTGGTCGATTTCACTTCAAACACGCCGTCGCCGATTTCGAGAATCGATACGTCGAATGTACCACCGCCAAGATCGTAAACGGCAATTGTGCCCGATTTCTTCTTGTCGAGACCATAGGCCAGAGCGGCAGCGGTCGGCTCGTTAATGATGCGGAGCACTTCAAGACCGGCAATCTTGCCGGCGTCTTTGGTGGCCTGACGCTGCGCGTCATTGAAATAGGCAGGAACCGTGATTACGGCCTGCGTAACACCAGTGCCGAGATAGGCTTCGGCAGTTTCCTTCATCTTCTGCAGAATGAAGGCAGAAATTTGCGAGGGTGAATAAGTCGTGCCACGCGCTTTTACCCACGCGTCGCCGTTTCCGCCTTTTACAATATCATAGGGAACGAGGCCCTTGTCCTTCTGCGTCATCGGATCGGCGAAAGTGCGGCCAATCAAACGTTTGATCGCAAAAAATGTTGCTTCCGGATTGGTGACGGCCTGACGCTTGGCAGGCTGGCCGACGAGGCGCTCATCCGAGTCGGTGAAAGCGACAACTGACGGCGTGGTGCGCGCGCCTTCTGCATTTTCGATGACCTTGGGGGTGCTGCCATCCATGACGGCGATGCAGGAATTGGTTGTGCCGAGGTCGATGCCGATAACTTTTGCCATAATAGAGTCCCTTTCCTTGAGCGAGATCATCGGGTCCCGAAGCGATCCCGACAGCGGCGTTCCGTCCGATTTTTGAATACGGGCGGGAAAGCCGATCTCCCGAATAAAGGGGCCGCCAAGGCCCCGTTTCGGGGGCTATATAGGGGGGTGGAGAGGGGGCTTCAAG
>CAWUMH010000011.1:0-24200 GCA_963923565.1 uncultured Alphaproteobacteria bacterium | reverse complement strand
CAGACATTTCTGTTTCAATCGCTCTAGACGGAAGCGGCGAGGCCAAGATTTCTTCAGGAGTCGGCTTTCTTGACCATATGCTCACACTTTTTGCCCGCCATAGCCTTTTTGATGTGACCGTATCCTGCAAGGGCGATCTCGAAGTCGATCAACACCATTCGGTCGAAGATATCGGCATTGCTCTCGGCCAAGCCTTCCGGGATGCGTTAGGCGATAAAAAGGGCATTACACGTTATGCCCATTCCTACCTCCCCATGGACGAAACCCTCTCTCGCGTAGCGGTGGACGTTTCCGGCCGGCCCTTTCTTGTGTTCCGCACTGAGTTCGAGCGCGAGAAAATCGGCGATTTCGATACCGAATTGGTTCGTGAGTGGTTTCAGGCTTTCTCCATCAATGCCGGCATCACGCTTCATGTTGAGACAATTTATGGCTTGAACGCGCATCACATTGCCGAAAGCTGCTTTAAGGGGTTGGCGCGAGCGCTGCGCGCGGCCGTCAGCATCGACGCGGGGGAAAAGGATCGTATTCCTTCGACCAAAGGCGTTTTATAAGACTGCACCCTCTTGGATAGGGAAAATGACGACTTACTCGGTCTATCTTCATCCTTCGCTTGCTTTTACGCGCGAAAATATCGCCGAACATAGCCGGCTTGTGCCCGACAAGTTTAGCTGGGGTGGTTTTTTGGTGCCGTTTCTCTGGCTGCTCTTCAACCGGCTTTGGCTTAACTCCCTGTTCGTGTTGGTCTTCGAAATCGGGTTGGCTCTTGGCGCCTCCCGTTTGGGGCTTCCCGAAGGTGTGACCCTGATCAGTGGGCTTGTTGTTATGAGTCTTGTCGGGCTTGAAGGACGGAAATGGTTATGTGCCGGACTTGAACGGCGAGGTTTTCGCCTCATCGATATTGTCGAGGCACCTTCGCCCGACGAAGCGCTTCACCACATATTGGCCCAAAGCCATGAGGCCGAACTACAGACTGTGAATGTCTCGGGTCAGCGCGCGGCTCAGAGCCGGGGCGTAATCGGTTTATTCCCTGGTCCGGATTCCCAATCATGAACACCGTGATCATCGATTATGGCTCGGGCAATCTGCACTCTGCCCAAAAGGCCTTTGAGCAAGCGGCCCACACACAAGGTGTCTCAACGCAAATCCTTGTAACGTCTGATCCCGAAGCAGTGCGCAACGCCGATCGCGTCGTCTTGCCGGGTGTGGGCGCTTTTGCGGATTGTCGCCGTGGACTCGACGCTGTGCCGGGCATGGTTGAAGCGATGACAGAAGCGGTCTTTAAAAAGGCGCGTCCCTTTCTCGGTATTTGCGTTGGCATGCAACTTCTTGCTGAACGTGGCCTAGAATATGAAACAAGTCGCGGATTGGGTTGGATTGCTGGAGACACAGTGCGAATTGAACCACGCGACCCCGCGCTTAAAATCCCCCATATGGGATGGAATAACTTGTTGCGGAAACGGGCGCATCCCTTGCTGGAGGGTATTCCCGAAAGCCTTCACGCATATTTTGTTCATTCCTATCATTTGAAAACAACAAACATCTCTGACGTCGTCGCCACAACAGATTATGGCGGCGAACTGACGGCGCTTGTGGCGCGTGATACGATTGCCGGAACGCAATTCCATCCAGAGAAGAGCCAAAAACTGGGTCTCGCTTTAATTGCCAATTTTTTGAGGTGGTCGCCGTGATTCTTTTTCCTGCGATCGATCTCAAAGAAGGGCGCTGTGTTCGTTTGATCCAAGGTGACATGGACCAGGCCACTATCTTTAATGATGATCCAGCCGATCAAGCGAAGCAATTCGAAGATCAAGGTTTCGAATGGTTGCACATTGTTGATCTCGACGGGGCTTTTGCCGGTAAGCCGATGAATTCTGAGGCCATCCGCGCAATCACCGGGCGGATCAAGATTCCGATCCAGCTTGGTGGTGGCATTCGCACCATGAAGACCGTTGAGAATTGGCTCGATCACGGCATCACACGCGTGATCATCGGAACGGCGGCCGTGAAAGACCCTGCTTTTGTCAGAGAAGCGGCGCGAAATTTTTCGGGTCATATCGCGGTAGGTATTGATGCGCGCGATGGCCGCGTGGCTGTCGATGGTTGGGCACAACTCTCAGAAATGTCATCCATCGAACTTGGCCAACGGTTTCAAGATGCGGGTGTATCGGCGATTATTTATACCGATATCTCGCGCGACGGATTATTGAAGGGTTTGAATATCGAATCGACTCTTGCGCTCGCAAAGGCCCTCACAATTCCTGTCATCGCGTCTGGGGGATTGGCTTCGCTTGATGATATCGAGCGTTTAACAAAGCCGGATTGCGCTATTCTGGAAGGCGCAATTACCGGCCGCGCGCTTTATGACGGGCGGCTTAATGCAAAGGATGCTCTTGCCTTGATCAAGGCACGTAAGAAGGATCAGGCGCATGCTTAAAACGCGTGTGATCCCTTGCCTTGATGTTAAAGATGGCCGTGTTGTAAAGGGCGTTCAATTCGTTGATCTTGTCGATGCCGGTGATCCCGTTCAATCGGCATTGGCCTATGATGCAGCCGGTGCCGATGAATTATGTTTTTTAGATATCACGGCAAGTCACGAAGATCGCGGAATTTTGATGGATGTCGTTCGGCGAACCGCTGAAGCATGCTTCATGCCTTTGACAGTTGGCGGCGGTGTCAGATCAGTTGACGATATTAGAAATCTTCTACTCGCCGGCGCCGATAAAGTCTCCATCATGACCGCTGCGGTTAATGATCGAAACTTTGTCAAAGAGGCCGCAACGAAATTCGGCAGTCAATGTATCGTTGTCGCCATTGATGCCAAACGCATTTCTGCAGAAGGCCAGACACCGCGCTGGGAAATCTTTACCCACGGAGGTCGACGTGCAACAGGCATAGATGCGCTTGACTATGCACGCGAAGTGACCGCGCTCGGTGCAGGCGAACTTTTGCTGACATCAATGGATCGCGACGGTACCAAAATCGGCTATGATATTGAATTAACGCGAGCCATCTCGGATTCGGTATCTGTACCTGTGATCGCATCGGGCGGCGTCGGAACCTTGCAGCATATGGTTGAGGGCATTCGCGATGGCCATGCGAGCGCCGTATTAGCGGCATCAATTTTTCATTTTGGCGAGTTTTCAATTCGTGAAGCGAAAGAAGCGCTTGCGCAAGCGGGGCTTGCCGTGAGGATGGATTAAATGACCACATTCAGTCTTTCCGATCTCGAAAAAATCATCGAAGACCGTACGAAGGCCTCGAGCGATGAGTCTTACACGGCTAAGCTCATAAACAAGGGAATAGCCTATTCATCAAAAAAGCTCGGAGAAGAAGCTGTAGAGACAATCATCGCGGCGAACCAAGGTGATCGCGTTGAATTGGCTAAGGAAAGTGCTGATCTTCTTTATCACCTTTTAGTCGTTCTTCGCGCGACCAATGTGTCGGTAAATGACGTGATGGCAGTTCTGGAAGAGCGAACCCAGCAATCTGGTTTGGCCGAAAAAGCGTCACGCACTGAAAAGTAAGAATCATAAAATCATGAGCCAAGACCTAAGCCCCTCTGATTTAGCAATGCTCGAAGATGATTTGTCACCCTATCGGATTTTCAGCCGCGATGAATGGGCGACGCTTAGAGCTGATACGCCCATGACTCTTACGGTTGAAGATTTGCAAAAGCTTCAATCGCTTAATGATCCGATTTCCTTGGAAGATGTCATTGCGATCTATTTGCCGCTCTCACGTTTATTGTCGCTCTATGTTGCGGCAACTCAGGGACTCTTCAAAGCAACACAACGATTTTTGCTCGCTGGAGATGGCAAAGTTCCCTATGTGATCGGTATTGCAGGGTCGGTGAGTGCCGGCAAATCGACTACCGCGCGCGTTCTTAAAGCACTTTTATCGCGTTGGCCTAACACGCCAAAAGTCGAACTCGTAACAACCGACGGTTTTCTTCTCCCGAACGCAGCGCTTGATGCCGAAGGGCTGATGGAGCGAAAGGGCTTTCCAGAGAGTTATGATGGCACGGCACTTTTAAAATTTCTGACCGACGTCAAAGCCGGAAAGAGTCATGTTGAAGCGCCGGTCTATTCGCATCTTGTCTATGATGTGGTGCCAGGAGAATCCGTTTCGGTTGATCGTCCCGATATTCTGATCGTTGAGGGCTTAAATGTTCTTTTGCCTAATCGACTGCAAAAGACAGGGAAGCCTATTCCCTTCGTCTCAGATTTTTTTGATTTCTCGATCTATCTTGATGCGCATGAATCCGATCTTGAACGCTGGTATGTCGATCGCTTCATGCGATTGAGGGATACGGCTTTTCGTGATCCGAGAAGCTTCTTTAAGAAATATGCGGAATTAAGCGACGCCGACGCTGAGAAAATGGCACGCGGGATTTGGAATCAAATCAATCTTCCAAATCTTCGCGAGAATATTTTGCCAACCCGCCCGCGTGCCGATCTCGTTCTGACGAAAGGGTCGCAACACCGCATTGAAACGGTAGCGCTCAGGAAATTGTAATGCCACTTTCAGCCGCAAGATCGCGGAGACGGGTTTCGGGCCTCGCGCCGATATGTTGAATAATTTCTGCTGCCGCGATGGATCCCAAACGGGCCGACTCGTGATGTTGAAACCCGCGGACATGACCCAAAAGAAATCCAGCAGCAAACAAATCACCGGCACCCGTCGTATCAACGAGTCTTTCAATTGGATGCGCGGGAATTGATAAAATTTCCTTGCGCTCGACAACAACCGAACCTGCCGATGATCGGGTAACGACGGCCATTGGGCCTTCATTTTGAAGCGCTTTTACCGCGCTATCGAAATCGGATGTCGTATAAAGGCTTTTAAGTTCATGCTCATTTGCGAGCAGAATATCGATTGTGCCGTCGGTTATCAGCGCGCGGAATTCGTCACGATATCGGTCAACACAAAAGCTGTCCGACAAGGTTAAAGCCACCTTTCGACCTGCTGCATGGGCAATAGCGGCCGCTTTACGAAACGCGGCTTTTGCATCTTCAGGGTCCCAGAGATACCCCTCAAGATAAGTTACAGCGGCGGCCTCGACCGTCTGCTGTTCAATATCGTCCGGACCGAGATCCTGACAGGCACCAAGAAACGTATTCATTGTACGTTCGCCATCAGGCGTTACGAGAATGAAACTGCGGGCGGTCGCTAAGCCAGATGCTGCGGGCTTTGTATCAAAGTGAACGCCTATTGCTCGAATATCATGCGTGAACGCTTGGCCGAGTGCATCGTTACGAACTTTGCCGATGAATGAGGCGGAGCCGCCAAGCGACGCAACACCAACAATTGTGTTAGCGGCTGAGCCACCGGAAATAATGGTTGCAGGACCCATGGATTGATAAAGCTTCTCGGCCTGTGCTTCATCAATTAGGCGCATCGATCCTTTAGCGAGATCGTGCGACAGCAAATAATCGTCTTCAGTAAAAGCGATCACATCGACAATCGCATTGCCGATTCCGAGAACGTCATATTTTGAGGAAGCCATAAGTCATCACCCGAATCTTTGTACGTCCTGTGGTGTGAAGACGGTCGAGGTCCTCGTCAAGGGCGATTCCGATCGCGTGCTTCATTCAACACATCTAGAAGACGTGATAAATCATCGTCCGATAAAGTGCCGATATCGCGTGACAGACGATTAGCAAGCTCTGTTGCTTTGGATGATAGACCCGAAGTTCGCAACGTTATGCGGGGATCAGACAAATCGGCGAGCCTTTGCAATTCGTCCGCTTCATCCCAGATAATATTGAAATAGTGAATGACGCGTTGGACGAAGCTCCAATTGGGCCTTGAGCGGTGGCCATGCTCCAAGGCCGAAAGATAGGTGCTGGAGACGCCCAGAGCGACAGCCATATCTTTTAATTGAAGTCCGCGCTCTTCCCGGAGTGCGCGCAATCTTTCGCCAAAAGGGGTCACGGCGCTTCGCTCCTTGTCGCCCGCCGGACCCTCACATAAAGCGCGCCCGATCCTCCATGATGCTGGGCCGCTGGCTCAAAGCCGATCACGCAAGGACGTAGATCGGGCATGCGGAGCCAATGCGGGACTGTCCGGCGCAAAACGCCGCGCTCCTCTCCCGAACCCGAATCCTGAACACTTGACGCGCCTTTGCCTGTTACCACCAAAACGACCGAAGCACCTTGGCGCTGGGCCGAGTAGATAAAGCGGCGCAAAGCCTCATGCGCTTCGGTCTGTCTCATCCCGTGAAGATCGATCACCGCATCGATCGGGTGAGCGCCTCGCGACAGCCTCTGACGAAGGCGCCGCTCGAGCGGTGCAAGGGGTGGAAGCTCATTTTTGTTGCGCTGCACAATTTCATTTTTTTGCGCAACATGAGATGCAGCAATCTTTGGTTTGGCGGCCGATTTCGGAGCCGTTGCCATTGGCAGCTGGGCGGTAGATTGGTCCGGTTCAACGAGTGCGCGCTTCGTAAGAGGTTGGATATGATTTGTAACGTGAGCCCATAAAGCGGTCTCATCAGCTGTCAGAGTTCGCTTTTTTCGTTCGCCGAACGACATTTTTCACGCCTTTGGCAGCAAAACTACAAAATCACCTGGATGCCGGATCAATCCCGCATGATGCCCCGCTCGCTCCCCCGACCCCATAAAGAGATCGGCGCGCGCAGCGCCAAGAATGGCGGATCCTGTATCTTGTGCAACCATCAAGCGCGAAAAATCGACAAGAGTGCCATTTTCATCCGGCAATTCTGCACGAATATGGAAGGGCAGTCCGTAACACCATTGGTGGCGATCAACGGCAATTGAGCGCCCGGTCGTTAGCGGGAGTGACGCCGCGCCAATCGGTCCGTCCTCTTCCGCCAAGTCCTCTGAGAGAGAGAAGAAGATATACGAGCGGTTCAGGCGCATAATCCTTTTTGCGTCCTCCGGATGGGTGCGCAGCCAGGCTTTCAAAGAGCCCAAATTGATCTCCTCGAGTGCCATATGGCCTTCATCGCGGATCACTTTGGCAATTGTTGTGTAGGGATGACCATTACGACCGGCATAAGTCAGTCTTTTGAGACGACCATCGGGGAGGCGGACGCGGGCCGACCCCTGCACTTGCGCAAAAAAGAGCTCTACGCGATCGGGCAAATAGAGAAGCTCGAGCGACCGATCTTGTAGCGCGCCATCCTCTATTGCGGCACGATCAAAATAGGGCTGCAAACCAGAAGCGGTTTGGCGCGCCGCAGAAAGGCTAAGATTTGCGAACTCTTCTGGCGCCTGATCGGAATGAAAGCTCACAAGATCATGAGGTCGCCCGAGAACAGGGACTGGAAATGCAGAACTTTCTGTCAGCGATCCCGATATTTCCGGTTCGTAATATCCGGTCAAAAATCCTCGACCTTGCCGAGGTCTTACAAAAAAAGGCGTAAACCTCGTCTCAAAGAAGTGACGCGGATCAATATCAATATCTTTAAGCGCCTGCTCAACAAAAAGCCGAAAAGAGCTTGGCGTGGGGCGGGCAGGACGCAAATCAACCCGAGACTCGACAATTGCGGTCGCAGATTTCAAAAATGTTTTAAATGCAGCATGATGATCATCTTGAGCCCAGCCTTCAAAGAGATCGAAGCTTGTGGGCTCAAGAATGGCGTCGGATAGCGCGCAATAAGAGCTTATGTCACTCACTGGGCCGCTTCAGTTGCAATCAATTTCCAAGCCGGGTCGCGACTTCCGATATCTCGAGCAAAAGTCCAGACATCATTGACGTCGATCACCTTATCGGTTGCGCCTTCAATAATCTCGCCCTTGGCATTTCTTGTTGCCGTGATCAGTTTCGAGAGAAACTTCACCGTTATTTGAACCGATTTACCCCGGATTTGCGCGTCCTTTATTTCAACCTTATCGAGACCAACAAAAGTGGTCTCGACCGTTTCACCTTTACTTTCACGATCAGCGATAGCGCCGGTAAAGCTCTCAAAGACATCTCTTGAAAGCAAATCCTTCAGGGTTGAGCGATCACCAGAAGCAAAGGCCAGAACAATGGCTTCATAGGCAGCGCGGCCGCCCGAGAGAAAATGGCGCCCATCAAAAGAGGGCTCCACCTCAACCACGCGATCAAGCGCCTGTGCTAACGATGAATCCGGATCGGCAATTCCTCGCCACCTTGACGGATCGGCAATCGGCCTTGCCTCCGCTTCAATGATAGTCTCATCCGTGGACGGCGCTTCTGCGGGCTTTGCCACCGCAACGGGGCGAAACCGCGTAACAGTCGGTTCGGCATCACGCTCGGTCCGTGTTCCCAGAACGCTATAGAGGCGCCAGCCCACAAAAGCGGCAAGAACCAGAAAGACAATCACTGACAGGTCGAAACCGTCCTGCATATTTTTTCTCCGAATTTTTTCCGGCAACTAAACTGTTTAGGCTTTCTATATGGGTAGATATAGTAAAAATGCAAAAAATCAGGAGTTGACCCGCGACCTAAAATCGCATCTTGGTCGAATTTAGGCCAAAAACCGTGCCAAAATTGGGAAAGCGCCTCTCTATTTCCAAGCGGAGATTTTATTTATGACCGAAACGACACAAGCAGCGATGCCCAGTCTGGCCGCTCTCGGGCAATACATCAAAGATTTTTCCTTCGAGAACCCGAATGCGCCGGCATCTCTTGCGCCGCGCGAAACGGGGCCCAGTATTTCTATCTCGGTCAATGTGAATGCCAAACAACCTGGTGAAACGGATTTCGAGGTTGAGCTTACTCTTGAAGGTAAGGCGCTCGACGGTACCCAAACAATGTTTCAATTCGAGCTCGTGTTTGCTGGGCTATTCCGTATTCAAAATATTCCGGCAGAGAATATTCAAGCTGTTGTCATGATCGAATGTCCGCGGCTTCTCTTTCCCTTCGCGCGACAAATCGTGGCGGACGCTGTGAGAAATGGCGGCTTCCCCCCGCTTCTGATTGATCCGATCGACTTTGCAGCGCTCTATCGCCAGAGGCTGGCGCAAATGGAGCCGGCAGGTACGGCCTGATCGTTTCAAGATCCCGTTTTTTGCCGAATGTAATCATTCCAAATAATGGCCGAGCCAAAGCCGGAAACAAATTCGGCATGGCGATCAAGATCTTCAGGTCGCAAACGATCGGGAAGCGCTCGTGGGCGCACCCCGCTTTTCGCGCGTTCGCCGGAATTGGTTTGTGCAAGCACTTTGGTTTCAACAGAAAGTCCGAGATCTTTCTGCCGTCCGCCTAAGAGCTCGATATAGACTTCAGCGAGAATTTCAGCGTCGAGGAGTGCACCATGTTTGGTGCGCCGTGAATTATCAATCTGCAGACGCTGGCAGAGCGCATCAAGACTATTCGGTCCAAACGGATATTTACGACGCGCAATTATGAGCGTGTCGATAATGCGTTCGGAAATGATTTCGCTACGCCCAGCGCGCGCAAGCTCAGCATTGATAAAACCAAGATCGAATGAAGCGTTATGAGCAACAAGTTTAGCGTCGCCAATAAATTCTTCGAAGGATTCGGCGATATCCGTAAAAAGGGGCTTATCGCGAAGAAAATCGGTTGAAAGACCGTGAACACGAAAAGCGGCATCCGGCATGTCGCGTTCGGGATTTAAATAGACATGAAATGTCTGCCCTGTCGGGACATAATCGATAAGCTCGACGCAACCAATTTCAACGACCCGATCACCGCCTAAGGGGTTCAATCCGGTTGTTTCGGTATCGAATACAATTTCGCGCATCATTATTCAAAAATTCCATTTATCGACATCGTCTATGAGCGACCCGACAAAGCTTTCAACAGAGAGAGTATCTGACGTTCAGCATGGGGAATATCGTAGCTCGTGTCGATGACAAATTGTGCCCGTCGGCGCTTTTCAACATCAGGAATTTGGCGAGCAAGAAGAGCATCCATCTTTTCAACTGTCATGCCGTCGCGTGCTAATACGCGCCGTCTTTGTGTTGACGCATCGGTCGAGACGACGACCACGGCATCACACAGACGATCTTTTCTGTTTTCGAACAGAAGGGGGATATCAAGTACAACGATCGGCGACGCAAAGTGCTCTTTCAAGAACCGATCTTGTTCTTCCTGTACAGCAGGATGAACGATTGATTCCAGCTGCTTGAGTTTTTCGGACTGGCCAACAACCTTTGTCGATAATTTCGAGCGATCAACGATGCCATTGGTTGTAGAGCCTGGAAAGGCCTCTTCAATGAGGGGGGCGAGGCGACCACGGTAGAGATCATGAACCGTTTGATCGGCGTCATATACAGGTATGCCGTGTCTCTTGAACAAAGCCGCTGTCGTCGATTTGCCCATCCCCATCGAACCGGTCAGACCCAGGATAAAGGTCATGGATTGGCCTGAAGAATATCGGCTTCGATCATAGTGCGAAGCTCAGCGGTAACACGCGGCCTTTGGCCAAACCAATGGTCAAAGCCGGGAACGGCTTGATGCAAAAGCATCCCCAATCCATCGACGATTGTTAGTCCTCTATTTTGCGCGCTCTTCAGAAAATTTGTAATCAACGGGACATAGACGATGTCTGTCACTAGGGCGTTATTGCTTACTATCGATAAATCAATATCAAGCGGCGGCTGGCCATTCATCCCGAGAGATGTCGTATTCACTAGAAATGTTGCTTGATCTAACGCTTCGGAGATTTTCTCGAATGATGTTGTTTTAATTGAGCCGCCGAAGCGCCGTGCTAAATCGTCTGCCTTTTCAAGCGTTCGATTTACGATAATGATTTTTGACGCGCGTCTTTCGCTGAGCGCTTGGATGATCGCGGCGGCAGCGCCGCCGGCTCCAAGAATAACTGCTTTATCAAGATGATTATCCCAGTCAGACGCACTTTCATCGAGATTGAAGAGAAAGCCCTCAATATCAGTGTTATCCGCGTGGAGCTTTCCGCCTTCGAACCACAAAGTATTTGCAGCACGAAGTGTATTGGCGCGATCCGTTTTTACATCAGCAAGTTGATAGGCCAGTTCTTTATTTGGCAACGTTACATTACAGCCTACATAACCCTTGTCTCGCATTGTCCGAATAAAATTTGGAAAGACATCGGGGGGTGTATCGACGCGATCATAGTGACCCTTGATGTTTAGGGTTTTAAGCCAATAATTGTGAATCATTGGCGAGCGCGAATGGGCGATGGGGTGACCTGTTACACAGGCACGCGGTCCATCGATCAAAAGGTCAGACATCCGGCGCTCCTGAAAAATTTAATGATCGGATCAAGCGGTAAACCAAGAATGACATCCTCTCGTCCCTGAATACTTTCAAAAAGATGGCGCCCCAGGTTCTCATATTGATATGCACCAACAGACTGAAGGAGGACATCGCCCGCAAGATCGCAATAGGTTTGAATATCATGTCTTGAGAGCGGACGCATATTCAACAGGGCGGTTTCGACGTTTAGACTGAGAGTCTTATTCTCCCTCACAATTGCAATTGCTGAATAAAGCTGATGCGCTTTTCCAGACATGGACAGCAATTGTGTTTCGGCTTCCTGTCTCGTTGCCACTTTGTGTAAAATATTGTTTTCAAATTCGAGCGTTTGATCAGCACCGATCACCCAAGCGTCAGGATTATTTTGACTGACAGCTAGGGCTTTTTCCTCGGCCAAAACGAGCGCCGTTTTTTCCGGTGTTCTGGTGTTTGGGTTTAACTCTTTTTCGATTTTTCGTTCATCAATCTCGGCAGTCTCGACAGAAAATGTAAACCCGACCTTTTTCAATAGCTCGGCACGAATTGTACTTTTTGACGCTAAAATTAAAGGTGCTTCTACTGACCAAATGGATTTCGAGTTGGTCATGCATCTTCGCCAGTGCTAACGTGATTACGATAGAGATCAATTATCGCGGCGGCTGTTTCTTCAATCGACCGCCGTGTTACGTCAATGATTGGCCAATTATTGCGCGCACATAGACGTCTCGAATAGATGATTTCTTCAGAAATAGATGTTTTGTCGATGTAGGGCGTATCTTCTGAGGCATTGAGTGCAAGCAATCTGTTCTGCCGGATTTGTGCAATACGTTCTGGGCTCGCTACCAATCCAACAACAAGCGGTTTCTTTACTTCTGTCAGCTGCTCCGGAAGAGGAATGTTTGGCACAAGTGGAACGTTGGCTGTCTTGTATCCGCGATTGGCGAGATAGATGCTCGTTGGTGTTTTTGACGTTCGGCTGATGCCGACAAGAATAATATCGGCGCCATCAAGGTCCTGACCTTGCTGGCCATCATCATGTATCATCGTATAGTTGAGAGCATCGATGCGTTTAAAATAGTCGGCATTGAGCATGTGCTGAGCGCCGGGGCGGTGCGTATAGGATTGGCCGAGATAAGACTGAAACATATTCAGCACGGGATCGAGAATTGAAAGGCACGGGCAACCATAATCTTGGCAAGCCATCTCTAACCGCGATGCCAAAACCTTATCAACCAATGTGTAGAGCACCATGCCGGGAGCATTTTCGAGGGCAACGATCACACGATCAAGCTGCGATTCGTTTCTGATCAGCGGATAGATATGCTCAATCGCGGAGACGCCCTCATATTGAGCGGTGGCCGCGCGACTGACATTGAGAAGAGTCTCACCTGTCGAATCTGAAACAAGATGCAGATGGAAATAGCTACGGTCCACGGAGTTGGCCTTGGTTAACTGGCTTAAAGCCTGTGTATCGTAAATGTACGCATGGGGAAAACCCGGATGAAATTTTGGCTTTAAAAGCCGCTTTCCCGCTTAGGCTTTTTTTTCATCCCCAAAGCAAAGCCTCGGGACAAGATCTACAAATTAATTTCTAAGATCGGGGAAAACGGGTAAAGATTATAAATTTATTACGGTAAAAATATATAAGTTATTGATAAATATAGTTAATTTTATAAGGATTAGGTTTCCCGGTAGAACTAAGTTCAACAGAGATTTTGTGAAAAAATATTGGATAAACGAGGGACAAATCCCTATTCTCGTTAAACCCTTTCTAACAAAAACAAAAATTTAAGACCTTTAAAGGATCTGAATTGACCAGTTCAAAACCCCTTCAAACCAAGAAATTACTCGCAGTATTGGATGGTCAGAAATTTGATCGACCTCCGGTTTGGATCATGAGGCAGGCTGGTCGTTATCTTCCAGAGTACCGAGAGGTTCGTTCTAAAGCGAAAAATTTCATCGAGTTTTGTTACTCTCCTGATTTGGCTACGGAGGTAACCCTCCAACCCATTCGGCGGTTCGGATTTGATGCAGCTATTCTTTTCTCAGATATTCTTGTCGTCCCTGATGCTTTGGGTCTTCCGGTTCATTTTGTTGAAAATGAAGGTCCTAAACTTCAACCTTTAGATCCAAGCCTAAATTTTGGCGAAATCCATAAGGAAATTGATCTAGAACGATTAAGCCCTGTTTTTGAGGCTATTCGGCGTATTAGGTCAGCTTTACCAAAAGAAACCACCTTTTTAGGATTCTGTGGCGCGCCCTGGACGGTTGCGAGCTATATGATAGCGGGTAAGGGAACGCCGGAACTGGCACCAAGCCGGCTACTTGCCTATCGGAACCCGCTCTATGTGCAGAAATTGATCGATCGCCTGGTTGATGCGTCAATCGCATATCTTATCCGTCAAGCTGAAGCGGGTGTTGATGCCATCCAGATTTTCGAGAGTTTTGCAGGCGCTTTAACTGGTGATGGAATAGGAAAATTTTCCATTGAACCCATTGCGCGGATCATCAAGGGTGTTCGCCAAGAATATCCCGATATGAAGTTTATCGTTTTTGGTCGGGGGTCGGGCGGTAATCATGTTCGCTATGCCCGCGAGACTGGCGCTAATGCAGTTGGGCTCGATTGGGGTGTTGATCCGCAGTGGGCAGCAAAGGCTGTGCAACCCATTCTTCCGGTTCAGGGCAATTTAGACCCTCTCGCGGTTGTTGCTGGTGGCGATAATCTTGATCGTCAGACAGACGCAATCCTTGAGGCGTTTTCGGGTGGCGGCCATATCTTCAATTTTGGCCACGGCATCGTTCCCGAAACGCCTATTGAAAATGTCGAAAGACTACTGCGGCGGATCAGAGGTTAACTCGGGTGCTCTATTTCTGGATCAAAACCCTTCATATCCTTGCCGTGATTTCATGGATGGCGGGGTTGCTCTATCTGCCGCGCCTTTTCGTCTATCACGCGGGGGTGGCGGTTGGCTCGGAGACCTCAGAGCTCTTTAAAGTCATGGAACGGAGGCTGTTAAAGGCGATTATGACCCCGGCTATGATTGTCGCGTGGGTTTGTGGCCTATGGATCGCATTTGAGCAGCAATTTTTCACTCAAACATGGTTCAGTTTAAAAATGCTTGCGGTTCTGATTATGAGTGGCGTTCATGGGCTTTTAGCCCGCCATGTAAGGCTCTTTGCTGAAGATCGGAATATGAGAACTCATCGCTATTTCCGTATTGTGAATGAGGTCCCGACTGTTCTCATGATTTTTGCCGTAGGACTTGTGATTTTCAAACCCTGATCTTGTGAAACAGAGCCCCTTGCTCTTGTCGTTAATTCAATATATCGACGTTGCATTCCGTTCTGGAATCCCTCGATTGTCTTGAGACAGCGTCCTGTCTGACCGGTCGAGTACCGTGTTTCGGTCATCGTGGGTTTAATTCGTTTTCATCCGAAATTTTCAGGCGTGGGCAGGATTCTGCGCGCCGTTTTCAAGGTGTTTCATGCGCGAAATGAAACTTCAGGATCTCAAGCGTAAATCGCCCACAGATCTTCTTGCATTTGCTGAAGAACATGCGGTCGAAAATGCTGGCACGATGCGCAAACAGGAATTGATGTTTGCCATTTTGAAGCAGCTGGCTGCGAATGAGACCGAGATTATCGGTGAGGGCGTTGTTGAAGTTTTGCCAGATGGCTTCGGCTTTTTACGTTCGCCTGATTCAAATTATCTCGCCGGTCCGGACGACATTTATGTTTCACCCGCCCAAATTCGCCGCTTTGGATTGAGAACAGGCGATACAGTTGAAGGCCAAATTAGAGGCCCGAAAGATGGTGAGCGTTATTTTGCTCTTGTCAAAGTCAACACAATCAATTTCGAAGATCCTGAGAAAGCGCGTCATAAAGTTAACTTCGATAACCTCACACCGCTTTATCCGAATAAGAGGTTGAAGCTTGAGATCGAAGATCCGACACGTAAGGATTTCTCAGCGCGCGTTATTGATATCGTTTCACCGATCGGTAAGGGCCAACGTGGATTGATCGTTGCGCCGCCACGTACTGGTAAAACTGTGCTTTTGCAGAATATTGCGCAGTCGATCACAACCAATCATCCCGAGTGCTATTTGATTGTACTCTTGATTGATGAACGCCCTGAAGAAGTCACAGATATGCAGCGTTCGGTGAAGGGCGAAGTCGTGTCATCGACCTTCGATGAGCCGGCGCAGCGTCACGTTCAAGTTGCTGAAATGGTCATCGAGAAAGCAAAGCGACTTGTTGAGCATGGTCGTGATGTTGTGATTTTGCTCGATTCGATCACGCGTCTTGGCCGTGCTTACAACACGGTTGTTCCGTCATCAGGTAAGGTTTTGACGGGTGGTGTTGATGCGAATGCGTTGCAGCGGCCGAAGCGTTTCTTCGGTGCGGCGCGTAACATTGAAGAAGGTGGCTCTCTTACGATTATCGCAACAGCGTTGATTGATACAGGCAGCCGTATGGACGAAGTGATCTTCGAAGAATTTAAAGGCACCGGTAACTCTGAAATTATTCTTGATCGTAAAGTTTCTGATAAGCGCGTCTTCCCAGCACTCGACATCACGCGGTCGGGAACGCGTAAGGAAGAATTGCTCGTTGCACCGGATGTCCTCAAGAAGATGTATGTATTACGGCGCATTCTCAATCCGATGGGTACGGTCGATGCGATCGAGTTTCTTGCCGATAAATTACGTCAGACAAAAACCAATTCTGATTTCTTCGATTCAATGAATACGTGATCGAACTGATGGAGGCGGGTAAATGACCCGCAAAGATCAGGATTTTTCGGAGACAATATTTGCTCCTGCAACAGCGCCGGGTCGTGCCGGCGTATCGATTATTCGTATCTCTGGGTCGGGTATCAAGTCAGCCTTTCAAGAGATGGCTGGTTCCGTTCCTCCCGCGCGGCAAGCTGTATTGCGAATCCTGAAAGATAGAGATGGCACCCCGATAGATCAGGCGCTTTGTCTTTATTTCGATGGCCCCGATAGTTTTACGGGCGAAGATGTGGCCGAATTCCATATTCATGGTTCACCGGCCGTCGTGAGCGCGTGTCTTGATCGTTTGTCTTCATTTTCAGGTTTTCGAATTGCCGAACCTGGCGAATTTGCTCGGCGCGCGTTTGAAAATGGAAAACTCGATCTGTCTGAAGTTGAAGGTCTAGCTGATCTCATTGATGCTGAAACCGAGATCCAGCGCCGACAGGCTTTACGACAGTTGCAGGGGGGCCTTACGCGCGAGTCAGATCGCTGGCGCGATGAGCTTATTCGGGCCATGGCGCTTTTTGACGCTGAGCTGGATTTTTCTGATGAGGCGGATGTCGACACGGCCGTTTTTGTTGAAGCGCGAGGAATTCTATCCGCATTGGCTAAGGATATGCGGGATGCTCTCTCAAAAGCCTCTTGGGGGGAGCGGATTCGGAATGGCTTCGTTGTGTTGCTCGCAGGGCCTCCCAACTCAGGAAAATCGACACTTCTAAATGCGCTAGCGAGCCGGGATGTTGCGATTGTTTCCGATCGGCCCGGTACGACACGCGATTTGATTGAGGTCAGACTCGATCTCAAGGGTCTACCGGTCCTGTTAATTGATAGTGCCGGGATACGAGAAAGCGCCGATGAGATCGAGACAGAGGGGATCAGACGCACGCTTGATCAACTCAACCGTGCTGATCTAGTTCTTTGGCTGCAATCATGTGTTGGCGAGAGAGTTGGGCCAGCACCCGAGATACTCAGCTCAGGATGTCGGATCATTGAGGTTGTAACTCAAGTTGACCGCGCCGATGATGTTTCAAGGGCGGATTTGTCTATTTCTGCAAAGACGGGCCTAGGGATGGATCGCCTGGTCGACCTCATCAGCACTCAAATAATGACAAATTTCGAACGCGGTGCAGGGTCGGTTTTGCTAACGAGGGCACGGCATAGAGCGGCCGTCGAGGAATCGCTAGATTTAATTGACAGAGCTCTTGCGGCAGGGCACGGAACGGGCGTTGAGCTGATTGCAGAAGACATCAGGTTAGCCGCTCGAGCAATCGGCAAAATTACCGGCAATGTTTCCGTCGACGATGTTTTAGATCGACTGTTTTCAAGTTTTTGTATCGGGAAGTGACCGGTACTGTTTCACGTGAAACAATTTTGAGAAGCGGGTTCTCCTTGGAAGATTTTGACGTCATCATTGTAGGTGGAGGTCATGCGGGGACAGAAGCTGCGGCCGCAGCAGCCCGTTATGGCGCGCGCGCGGCTTTGGTCACGATTTCGAAAGACAGTATCGGGGCCATGTCGTGCAATCCAGCGATTGGTGGATTGGGCAAGGGCCATCTTGTTCGAGAGATTGACGCGCTAGGGGGCGTTATGGCCCTGGCAGCGGATCGAGGCGGAATTCAATTTCGCGTATTGAACCGGAGCAAGGGACCAGCCGTTCGAGGCCCGCGGGCACAGGCTGACAGAAAACTCTATAGACAAGCCGTTCAGATGCTTCTGTCAGAGGAGCCAAATCTGACGATCATTGATGGCCTCGTTGATGATCTATTATTGGACTCGGATCGCAATCGCGTAACGGGTGTCCGGCTGTCTGATGGACGTGAATTCAGAACAGGCGCGGTTGTTCTGACCACGGGGACATTTTTGAACGGCCTCGTTCACATAGGACCGGTAACTTTTCCTGCCGGACGAATGGGGGAGCCGCCTTCGGGTGGTCTCTCAAGGACGCTTGCATCGCTTGATTTTCCGCTTGGCCGTTTAAAAACCGGTACACCTCCGCGTCTTGATGGACGAACAATCGATTGGCCCTCATTGGAAAGTCAGCTCGGTGACGATCCCCCGGAGCCCTTTTCGGCGCTGACAGAGCGGATCGAAACCCCTCAAATAGCCTGCGGAATAACTTGGACCACGGATGTCGGTCATGAGGTTATTCGCAAGCGGATCGGCGACGCCCCAATTTATTCCGGACAAATCGATGGTCGCGGACCGCGATATTGTCCCTCAATCGAGGACAAGGTGGTTCGTTTTGGTGACCGGACGAGGCATCAGATCTTCTTAGAGCCTGAAGGCCTCGACGATAGCACTGTCTATCCGAACGGCATTTCGAGCTCGATGCCGGAGGATGTGCAGCGGGCTTTCGTCGCAACGATCCCTGGCCTCGAGAAGACAAGGATCATCCGACCCGGGTATGCAATTGAATATGACTATGTCGATCCCCGATCCTTAGAGCCCAGCTTGGAGACCAAGCGGGTTCAAGGTCTCTTCTTTGCCGGGCAGATTAACGGCACCACGGGCTATGAAGAAGCGGGCGCTCAAGGTCTTATTGCCGGCTTAAACGCGGCTCGTCGTGCAGGTGGCGCCGATCTGATCACGATTGATCGGACGGAAGCCTATATCGGTGTCATGATCGATGATCTCGTGACCCAGGGCGTGACCGAGCCTTACCGGATGTTCACATCAAGATCAGAATATAGGCTTTCGCTGCGTTCTGATAATGCCGACGAACGCTTGACCCAAAAAGGCGTCGATTGGGGACTTGTGAGAGGTGAGAGGCTCGATAGGTTTGCATCACGCCATCAAGAGCTCGTGAAGGCACGGGATTTATTGAAGACGCTCCAGCTCAGTCCGAGCGAGGCGGCTCAGAAGGGTTTGAAGGTTAATCAGGACGGGATTAGGCGCTCGGCATTCGATCTCCTGTCTTATCCAGATCAAACCCTCGCCAATATCGCGAGGATTTGGCCTGAGCTCGCGCAGATTTCTTCTTCATTGGTTGATCGTCTTGAGAATGATGCGCGCTACGCCGTTTATCTTGATCGCCAAAAGCGGGATATTGCCACCTATCAGCGGGATGAGTCGCTCTTTATCCCACCAGATCTCGACTATGCGCATTTGTCCGGCTTATCTGCCGAGCTACGATTGAAGCTCGAAGCGGTTCGTCCGCGCACGATCGGGCAAGCGGGTAGAATTGAAGGCATAACGCCTGCAGCATTGACGCTTCTGGCTGCGCGCGCTCGTAAGAGAGGATCGGCATCTTCATCGCGAGCCCAAGACTAAATCAATGAATGCAGATCAGATCGAAGCGCTTCGGTTGGTTTCTGTTTCACGTGAAACAGAAGCGCGGCTTGAGATTTATGTCGATCATCTTATCCGATGGCAGAAAATCAAAAATCTCGTTGGTCCAAAGACACTGACAGAAATATGGACACGCCATATTGCCGATAGCGCTCAACTAGCCCAGTTTATTGATCCTGACGTAAAATGCCTCGTTGATCTGGGGTCAGGCGCCGGCTTTCCAGGATTAGTTCTGGCTTGCATCTATGCAGATCGTCCCAATTTTGAAATTCATTTGATTGAGAGCAACGGTAGGAAGGCGGCCTTTCTTCGGGAGGTGGCGCGCACTTTGAGCTTAGCGGTACATGTGCACGATAAGCGCATCGAGGAGGCTCTCCAGGTATTTGTCCCTCAAATTGATGTTCTCACCGCACGCGCTCTGGCGCCACTTTCTGACCTCTTTAAGATGTATGGCTTTTTACCCCATCAGCCACGTAAAGCTTTGTTTTTAAAGGGACAAGATATAGATAGTGAGTTGACGGAAGCCGCTAAATATTGGAGTATTGATAGCGAAATCGTGCCGAGTCGAACCAATCCTCAGGGTCGCATTTTGGTCGTTAACGCGATTAGGCCGAAGTAAAAAGACATCCATTTCCGGAGATTGCTGACCATGATTGATGTTTCTCTCGATCACTTTGGCAGCCCAGCGTCCCGTCCTCGTATTCTGGCCTTGGCCAATCAAAAGGGTGGCGTTGGCAAGACAACCACAGCAATCAATCTCGGAACAGCACTCGCCGCGATTGGCGAAAAAGTTCTGATCGTTGATCTTGACCCCCAGGGTAACGCCTCAACCGGATTGGGGATCGATCAAAAGAGCCGTACGATATCAACATACGATATCATGACGGGTGAGGCGCCGCTTGATCGGGCGATCCGCCCCACAGCCGTGCCGCGGCTCTTTGTGGCGCCATCGACTCTCGATCTCTTGGGCCTTGAGCTTGAGATTGCCAATGATCGTGATCGCGCTCATCGCCTGAAAAAATCAATTGCGACGCTCGCTCATTCACAGGCCTCCGCCGGTGATGAGCCCTTTACTTACATCCTCGTTGATTGCCCGCCGTCACTCAATCTGTTGACCATCAATGCCATGGCGGCTTCCGACGCGGTCGTGGTTCCTCTGCAATGTGAATTCTTTGCGCTTGAAGGCCTTTCACAGCTTTTGAAAACGGTCGAGCAGGTGCGCCAGTCGCTTAATCCCGGCCTCTCAATCCATGGCATCGTCTTGACGATGTTTGATTCACGGAACAATCTTTGTTCGCAGGTGGTTGATGATGTGCGCGCGTTCATGGGCACGAAAGTCTATGACACGGTCATTCCAAGAAATGTCCGCGTCTCAGAGGCACCGTCCTATGGCAAGCCCGTATTGCTCTATGATTTGAAATCAACCGGCGCTCAGGCTTATCTCAAGCTGGCTTCGGAAGTCATTCAGCGCGAGCGCGCTCTTCTCGCCGCCTGAGCCTAACCCCTTCAGATAGAATTCACGAAAAGGAAGACCGTCATGGCCGAAGAACAGAATCGGTCGCGCCTTGGCAGAGGCCTTGCCGCGCTCATTGGCGAGGTGAATGAAACGCCTGCTTCCTCAGCGCCTGATCGCGCGCGAGGCGCCCGCAAAGTTCCAACAGAATTTCTTCGTGCCAGTCCGCGCAACCCCCGCAGACATTTCTCTGATGAAGAACTAGAAGATCTAGCCAATTCAATTCGTGAGAAGGGTATTATACAACCTATTCTCGTTCGCCCCATTCAAGGCGTCGATGGGGTATATGAAATCATTGCTGGTGAACGTCGTTGGCGCGCAGCGCAACGTGCATCACTGCATGAAGTGCCGATCGTTATAATTGAAGCTGCCGACCGCGAAGCGTTTGAAATTGCATTGATCGAAAACGTACAACGCGCAGATCTTAACCCGCTTGAAGAAGCGCTTGGTTACGAAAAACTCGCGGCCGATTATGGCTATTCGCAAAATGATCTCGCGCGTGTGATTGGTAAAAGCCGCAGTCACATCGCGAATACAATGCGCCTTGCGAAGTTGCCTGAAAGCGTGCGGGATCTATTGGCATCCGGCGCTCTCTCTGCAGGCCATGCGCGCGCTTTGCTTGCTGTGAAAGAACCCGAAAACGTCGCGCGTCGCATCATCGAACAAGGCTTAACAGTCCGGGATGTCGAGCGTATTGCGCAAGATGATACGGGCGGAACGAAGACGACGTCACCAACAAAGAAAACTGAAAAAGATCCCGATACACGTGCATTAGAAAAAGCACTCGAAGATGTCTTAGGCTTAGGCGTTTCGATTATGCATGGTGCACGCGGCGGCGAATTGCGTATCAAATATCGTACGCTCGAACAGCTTGATAATATCTGCCTGAGACTTCGCGGTTAAACGCTTCGCGGTTAATCAGCGGCTCTGAACAGATACGCGTCGCGCTGCCAATGAAAGACTAAGGCAGGAACGCGAGAGAAGCGTTTGGGCCAGCGCTGCATTTTGACGTGTGCCCAATTGCGCTTCGCCCAGTGACGTAATTGCAGATTGTAACGCCGTATTTGACCAAAGGGAAACTTGCCGACGAAACGCTGATAAGCGCTTATAAAACACACGCGATTGCTTCTCGATTTCACCAAGCGATCGTCCGTTCTCCAGCTCCTTTTGTGTGTTCAACAAAAGAAAAGCATGTCTTAGAAGGGCGCCAATCATGAAGGATGAATCGAGACCTTCCTGTATTGCTTTCTCGAGAAGCGTATCAGTCGAACTCGCTTCACCAGAGAATACAGCATCCACAAGCATATCGATTGTGATCTGCGCAGCATTTGAAAGTATCGCTTCGACATCATCAATGGTCACGATATCTTGGCCATGCGCATAAAGAGCGAGTTTTTCGAGCTCACGTCGAGAGAGCATGCGGTCGGCACCTAATGATCCGATAAGCGCAATTCGTGCATCATCAGCGATTTTCAATCTGAACTGACTAAAAACTTCATCAATCAATCTGGGTAAATCTCGGCCCTCATCAGCGTAACACGGAATTGCAACTGCAAATTTACAAGACTCAGCCGCGCTCCGCAGTGCATGCCTTGCGGCGAGATCGCCTGCTTCTATGACAATGGGGCAAAGGGGCGGCGATTCGAACAAGAGATCATAAGTCGAATTATTCGTTTTCGTCCCCGCACGTAACCAGATCGCCCGCTTGGTTTCAAAAAGACCTACGGTGTTGGCTTCATCCTGCAAACGCGTGGGCTCCGATGACAGCTGATCTCCATCGATTCTAATAAGTTGAAACGGATCAGAGGGATTATCGATCAGTTTTTCAATAATCGCGCGGCTTCTCTCATGGGCAAGCCCGGCATCGGGACCATAGATTAGAAAGATCGAGTATGCGCGATCGGGTTTCCGAAGAAAGCTCTCGACCTCACCGCTCTTGAGAGCCGCCATCTACTCAATCCTTATTTTGTGCGACTAACAAAATAGGCGGCGAGATCTGTCTCAATCTGACCCGCGAGCGATTTAGCGATACGAATTTTAGCCTCACGAAACGCGCGAACAGCAGCAAAGCGTTGGGACAGGCGATCAACTGATCCTGATGCTACAGAGGTTCCCTCATGGAGCGTTTTACCGCTTGTATCGGTGAGTGTGTAGCGCGCTGTTATGGAAACCGATGCCGCATCGGATCCGTTACCCGTTGAGTCAATGGCGACTGACTGGCTCGATTCAGAGAGTGTTACGGACAAGAAATAAGATGACGGCTTATCCTCGGGAACAGAACCACCATTTAAATTGAAGAGTAGCTCTTCGCGTAGATAATGACCAGCGATGTCAGGAATTGGTTTGACATCAACTAAGGATAGCGTCGCTTTAACATTCTCGCCGTTCACAGTGCCGTAAAGAGGCCGCACGCAAGCAGCCACCAATAATCCGAGACAAACTATGAGGCCGGTTCGAATAATTTTCAAAGATGTCTCAGACGACGACATTAACGATCCTCTGTGGAACGATCACAATCTTCTTCGGCGCCTTGCCCTCAAGCGCTGCCTTCACCGACTCAAGCGCCAACACCGCCTGTTCAATTGTCGCGTTGTCAGCCTGACGAGAGATCGTAAGCTCGTCGCGCTTTTTTCCATTGATTTGAATTGGCAACACGATGTCGTTCTCGACAATCAAACTCCGGTCTGCTTTCGGCCAGGCCGCTTCTGCGATCATTGAATGATGACCGAGCGCGGTCCAGCATTCTTCTGCAAGATGGGGCATCATGGGCGCGATAATCGCAATCAGAAATTCACAAGCTTCCCGCATCGCTGCAATCCACTCAGGGCTTACATGCTTGTCCTTTTTGACAGCAAGCTCTGCTTGCAATGCGTTGGCTAACTCATAAGCATGCGCGACACAACGATTGAACCGTAGACGCTCGAGATCTTCTTCGACACGGATAATGGCACGGTGCGCCGCCTTGCGAATCGTGATCACCGCATCTTCGGACGCCGCATCATGCGCGTTATCTGAAGGAGCAAGATCAACAACATCTCCCACAAGACGCCAAAGTCTTTGGATGAAACGCGCAGCACCCTGAACACCTTCTTCCGTCCAAATCACATCGCGTTCAGGAGGAGAGTCGGACAGCATGAACCAGCGCGCGGTGTCCGCACCATAGGTTCCGATAATATCATCCGGGTCAATCGTGTTACGCTTTGACTTCGACATTTTCTCAATCGAGCCGATTTCAACAGGCGCTCCATTTGAGAGAAGCTTTGCGTGTCTCTCTCCGCCTTCATTGAAGATTTCGATCTCCGCAGGCGTGACCCAATTTCCGTCTTTGTCACGATAGGTTTCGTGAACTACCATGCCCTGAGTAAACAGCCCATCAAAAGGCTCATCAACACCCGCATGCCCCACCTTTTTCATCGCGCGTGTGAAGAAGCGGGAATAAAGCAGATGCAAAATAGCAT